>CAZRUC010000024.1:0-11839 GCA_964603175.1 uncultured Anaerolineaceae bacterium | reverse complement strand
CCGCCCCGGCGGCGCAGGTCGCCGCCCCGGCGGCGCAGGTCGCCGCCCCGGCGGTGGAGATCGCCCTCGATGTGGACTCGCTGGCATTCGACGACGCCCTGGCCGAGCTCCAGCGGACGGTCGGCGAACTCGAACAGGGCGGCCTTCCACTCGAGCGTTCGATCGCCCTGTACGAGCGCGGCGTGGCGCTCCACGAACGCTGCGCTGCGTTGCTGGCAGCGGCGGAGTTGCGCGTCGAGCGCCTGCTGGAGCGTGCTTCAGGAGCACTCGAGGTCACGGACGCGCCCGGCGAGGAACAAGGCTAGACGCTCCAAACGCAACGAAACCGTGCCGGAGCGCGTCGCACAGGGACGCCACGACCGCCATCCGGTCGTCCGGCGTAGACTCTCCCAGGCGCCGAGCTTCCTAATTCGGCCGACGCCCTTTCAGCCGACACGACGCGCGACCCCGTTCGCGCCAGGAGCAACGACAAGTGCCCATCCTGCCGACACTCCAGGGCCCCGGCGACCTGCGCGGCCTCAGCGACGAAGAGCTCCGCTCCCTCGCAGCCGAGCTCCGCGCACAAATCATTTCGACCGTGGCCAGGACGGGTGGTCATTTGGGCTCGTCGCTCGGCACCGTCGAGTTGACGATTGCCTTGCACCGAGTTCTGGAGTCGCCGCGCGACCGGATCGTCTGGGACACAGGCCACCAGGCCTACTCCCACAAGCTGCTGACCGGCCGCTTCGAGCGCTTCGGGACGCTTCGCCAACTCGGCGGCATCGGCGGTTTTCCGCGGCGAGCTGAGTCGGAGCACGACGTCTTCGACGGCGGACACGCGGGCACGGGACTCTCGATCGCTCAGGGTCTCGCGACGGCGCGCGATCTTCGCCATTCCATGGAGCGAATCGCGGTCGTGGTCGGCGACGCCGCGTTGATCAGCGGGCTGTCGCTGGAAGCGCTCAACGACATTGGCCATCGCCAGACGCAGCTCCTCATCGTCCTGAACGACAACGCGATGTCGATCAGCCCGACCGTCGGGGCGTTCTCGCAATACTTCTCGACGCTAAAGCTCTCGTCGGCCTGGAAGCAGAGCAAGACCGCCTACGACAGGTTCGTCGAGTCGCTGCCCGTCGTCGGCCAGCCGGCGCTGAAACTGTCCCGGCGCATCCGCCGCATGGTGGTCAACTTCGCCCAGCCGGGCCAGCTCTTCGAAGACCTGGGCATCACTTACCTGGGCGTAATCCCGGGCCACAACATCCGCGGCCTCGAGCACATCTTCCGCGCCGCCCTGGACGTGCCGGGCCCGGTGCTCGTTCACGTCCGGACGCACAAGGGCCGGGGCTACAAGCCGGCGGAGCGAGACCAGATCGCCTTCCACGGCGCCGCGCTCCCGCCCATGCCGGACCTGCCCGAAGGGCGAATCGCCGGCGTCATCTCGCCAACGGTGCACCAGGCGCTGAGCGGCCCCGCGCTTGCCCGCAAAGAGAGCGCGATGCCGGCGCCGGGGAGCGTCGACGACGCACCCGTCGAGCCGTCGGACATCGGCGGCAACTCCGGCGGTAGCGCCGACGGCGGCACGCCATCCGATGCTGCCCGCGCATCAGCGGTAGCCAAGCCGCGCAACTACACGTTCCACTTCGCCACGGAGCTGATCGAACTGGCCCGAGAGGACCGGCGCATAGTCGCGGTGACCGCTGGCATGCCCACCGGCACGGGCCTTCACCTGTTCCAGGCAGAGTTCCCCGACCGCTTCATCGACGTCGGCATCGCCGAGCAGCACGCCGTGACACTCTCAGCGGGCATGGCACTGGCGGGGGAGCGGCCGGTAGTGGCCCTGTATTCGACGTTCCTGCAGCGGGCCTTCGACCAGGAAGTGCACGACGTTTGCCAGAACGACCTGCCGGTGGTGATCGCGGTCGACCGCGCGGGCCTCGTGGGCGAGGACGGCACCAGCCACCAGGGTATGTTCACAATTCCGAGCCAGCGGCAACTGCCCAACATGATCATCGCCAGCCCCAAGGACGAGCAGGAGCTTCGGTCGCTCGTCCGGACGGCATTCGCGCAGGACCACCCATTCGCCCTGCACTATCCGCGCGACCCCGGTTTCGGCGTCCCGGCGCGCCGATCCGAAGTCTTGCCGATCGGCGTCGGAGAGGTGCTGCGTGAAGGCAGCGAAATCCTGATCGTGGGCTTCGGCCCGATCGTTGGGCGAGGCCTGCAGGCAGCCGACGAGCTCGAGGCGGACGGTTGGTCGGTCGGGCTCATAAACGCCCGCTTCGCCAAGCCGCTCGACAGCAAGCTGATCCTCGAACATGCCGCCGGCAAGAAGCTCGTGGTCACGCTCGAGGAGAGCGTCGTGACCGGCGGCTTCGGGTCGGGCGTTCTGGAGTTGCTCGAAGTAGCGCGCATCTCCAACCCCGCCTACCGCGACGTGTCGGTCCGGATCGTAGGCATCCCGGCCGACAAGTTCGTGGACCATGGCTCCGTTGACGACCTGCGCCGTCTTCTCAGGCTCGACGCAGCCGGGATCGCGGGCCAGATCCGCGAGACGCTGGCGCTGCTCGGCGCAACTCCGGCGGCGCAGCCGGGCGCGCACGAAGCTTCCCGCGAGGCCAAGACGGCCTAGCTCGCGTGCCGCGGCTCAGCCCGGTCGCGCGATGTGCTCCGATCATCGTTCTGGGCGCCCGTCCGAAACCCGTCTTACGCCCGAGGTGAGTGCTATGGGCTGCGACGCTGGCGATGACGGCCGTTGGGGACATCGTCTACTCGGATGCGCCCGGAGTTGAGCCAGTGGATAGCCGAAAGCGGGTAACTGGCAGCAGGTCTACCGCTGGCACTCCGTTGACGGGCCCTACCTACGGCCAGCGGCCCACTTAGCACTCACCCGACGAGTAGCACGGGAACCGGCGCCGGTTGCGACGGCTGCGCCGCTCCCCCGGCGAGCCGCGGCGACGCGCACCGCGTGCCAGCGCAGCACGAGATGATCCGGGTGTGACAGGATTGCGGAATGAGCCCAGCCGGATCTCGTCCCGTTCGCCAGCGCCTCGATCAGCTGCTCGTGGAGCGCGGTTTGACCGAGTCCCGAACCCGCGCCCAGGCCCTCATCCTCGGCGGCCACGTGCGAGTCGGCGAAGGCGCCAGCGCGCGGACGGACCGCAAGCCGGGCGACCTGGTGGCGACCACGATCGAGCTCGAAGTCGAAGCGCCACCGCCTTTCGTCTCGCGCGGCGGGCTCAAGCTCCGCGCCGCCCTCGATGCCTTCGGGATCGAGCCCGTCGGGTTGGTCTGCCTGGACGTGGGCTCCTCGACCGGCGGCTTCACCGACCTGCTCATCCAGCGCGACGCCAGCCGCGTATTCGCCCTCGACGTCGGCCGCGGCCAGCTCGCCGAGGCGCTGCGCCACGATCCACGGGTCGTCTCCATGGAGCGCACGAATGCCCGCGGCCTCGGTCCGGGTGTCCTGCCGAGCACTGTGGATCTGGCCGTCATGGACGTCTCATTCATATCCCTGGATCGCGTTCTCGCACCTGTGGCGTCATGTTTCGGGCCTGCAGGCGGCCGGATCGTGGCCCTGGTCAAGCCGCAATTCGAGGCCGGTCGAAAACAGGTCCGCGACGGCGTGGTCCGCGACCCGGCGATCCATCGCCAGACTCTCGAGACCGTGGCCAGGTTCGCGTTGGGCATCGGGCTGAAGCTCCGGAATGCAGTGGCATCGCCGCTCACCGGACCGGCGGGGAACCGCGAGTTCTTCCTCGAGCTCGAAGTGCCGGCCCACTTCGTGGCCCTCGAAGGCGGGCCTGCCGAGCTGCCGCAGACCTGGGTCGACAAGTTCGGAGAGCTGGCCGAGACATGAAACTCGACCGCATCGCCTTCGCCTACAACCCCACCAAAGAGGCTGCGCTAGACCTCCGCGAACGGGCCGAGGGTTGGTGCGAGGCCCACGGGATCGCTCATTGGGCGGCACCCGCAGGCGATTTCGATGCCCTGACTCGTGGACTCCCGGGCACCGGAGCACTCATCGTCCTCGGCGGGGACGGGACATTTCTTCGCGCCGCGCGAGCAGTGGCAACCTTCGGCGTACCGCTGCTCGGGGTGAACCTCGGCAAAGTCGGATTCCTCTCCAAGGTCGAGACCAAGGATCTGGAGTCCGTGCTCGACCAGCTCGCCGCCGGCGACTTCGGTATCGAACAACGCATGGCACTACACGCGGAAATCCAAACCGGCGGCAAGTCGGAGGGCGCGGAAACCTTCTTCGCGCTCAACGACATCTCGGTCGCTCGCGGCGCGCTGGCGAGGGTCTGCCGCATCGAGGTATCGATCGGCCCGTCGCATCTGGCGACGTTCACGGCGGACGGGTTGGTCGTGGCAAGCCCGACAGGCTCGACCGGCTACTCCTTCTCGGCCGGTGGCCCGATCCTCGACCCGACGAGCCGCAACCTGGTCGTGACGCCGATCGCGGGCTACATGTCGGCGATCCGCTCGGTCGTGGTGAGTCCCAGACATACCGTTCGTTGCCGCGTCCTCGACGCTTACGACGTCCAGATGAGCGTCGACGGTCGCGAGGACCGGCGGCTATCGATCGGCGACGTCGTGACGGTGAAGGAGCTGGCCGAGCCGATCAATTTCATCGAACCGGCCGGCGCGGTCCCATTCTGGGATCTCCTCCGCCGCAAGTCCGAGCTGCTTCCGTCATGAGCGGGACCGCGGGCGCGGACACCGCTTTCGAAGAAGATCGCCCCTCCGGACCGGCCGAAACGGCCGACTCGAGCGCGACTGATCGTCCTTTTCGTCCGCTGGCGGCAGGCCGACTCACCGAACTAACGGTTCGCGACCTCGCCCTCATCGAGAGGCTGCGGATCTCGTTCGAGCCCGGGCTCAACGTGCTCACGGGCGAGACCGGCGCCGGCAAGAGCTTGCTCATCGACGCGTTGGGGCTCGCGGTGGGCGCCCGCGCCGATACTTCCCTCGTGCGCCACGGTTCGGATGCGGCGCGGGTCGAGGCCCTGTTCGATCGACTGCCGGAGCCGCTCATCTGCGTCCGAGAAGTGTCGGGCGCGGGCCGCTCCACCGCGCGCCTGGACGACGAAGCGGTCACGGCCGCGAGGCTATCCGACGTGGCCGGGCGACTCGTCGAGATCCACGGGCAGCACGACCAGCAGCGCCTCCTCGACGAGCGCTGGCAGCGTGAGCTCCTGGACGCATTCGGAAACCTTGAACGGGAACGCGCGGCGATGGCCTCCGCGGCTGAAGCCTGGCGATCGAACCAGGCCGCGCTGGCCGAGCTGGCACTCGATCCTCGGGAGCTGGCTCGCCGATTGGAGCTGCACGATCACCAGGCGGCCGAGATCGCCGGCGCAAACCTGCGGGTCGGGGAGGCCGAGGAGCTACGGGGCCGGTTGGCGTCGGCGCAGCACGGCGAGGCGATCGCGCGCGGCAGCCTGGAAGTTCACGAGGCGCTGACGGGGGAGGGGACCGGCGCGCGGGAGCGGGTCGCCGAAGCGGCGCAGCGGGCCCGCGAGCTGGCCAGACTCGACGTGCGTTACGAGCCGATCGCCGACCGACTCCTGGGCCTGGCCGCGGAGTTGGAAGACGCCGCGGCCGAGGCCGGCGGGCTGGCCGAGAACGTCGAGAGCGACCAGGCGGCGGTGCTGCTGCTCGAAGAGCGTGTGTCTCAGATCTACTCACTCGAGCGCAAGTACGGCGAGGACGAGGCCGCGGTGATCTCGTACGGAGAGCGAGCCTCGCAGGAAGCCGAGCGACTCCGCGCCCTCGAAGCGTCGCGACATCTGCGCCAGGCGGAGGCGGCGCGTTTGCTTGAGGGCGTAGCCACTGCAGCCGGCGAACTTTCGCGCGGGCGCCGGAAGGCGGCCACTGGCCTGGCGGGCGCCGTCGAGGGAGCCCTTGCCGGCCTCGGCTTCAGCCATACAACCTTTGGCGTCGAGGTTTCGCGACGCGCGGCGGGGCTGACCGAGCCGGCAGTGGAGGCGGACGGGGAGCGTGTCGCCTTCGACGCGTCCGGCATCGATTGGGTCGCGTTCGTGATAGCCCCGAACCCCGGCGAACCACCGCGCCCGCTGGCCCGCATCGCTTCCGGCGGCGAGCTGTCCAGGGTGGCGCTGGCCATCAAGCAGATCCTCGCAGGCGCGGATCGCACCCCGACCCTCGTCTTCGACGAAATCGACGCCGGCATCGGCGGACGCAGCGCGGAGCCAGTTGGGCGCAGCCTGTGGCTGCTGGCGCGCTCCCACCAGGTCCTGTGCGTGACGCATCTCGGCCAGATCGCCGCATACGCCGACGCCCATTTCCGCATCGAGAAGGGTCAGCGCGACGGCCGCACCGTCACCCGCATGGAGCGGCTGGACGAGCCTGAGCGGGTCGGGGAGCTGGCCCAGATGCTCGCCGGATCCGAGGGCGGCGCGGCCGCACGGGCCAGTGCGGAGGAGTTGCTCGGCCGTGCCGACGAGTGGCGAAGAACTGCCGGAAAAGGCTGAGGTGCCCGGCATGGTGGCGGTCGAGGCTGATCGGCTCCAGGCGGCCATCGAGGAGTTCCTGAACCATCTGCGCGTCGAACGCGGCCTCTCCGACGCGACGCTGACCGCCTACCGCGCCGATTTGCTCGACTTCGCCGCGAGTCGTGGAGCGTCTGCGACGTGGGACGCCTCCCCCAAGGTCCCGGTTCGCTACCTGACGATGCTCGGATCGCCGGGCCGCGGCCACGCCACGGCTCTGCGTCCGACCACGTTGCGGAGGCGGACGGCGGCATTGCGCGGCTTCTACCGCTTCTGCTTCGCGGAGGGCCTGATCGGGACGGACATCGCCAGCCACCTGGACTTGCCGCGCCAATCCCGTCTGTTGCCCGAAGTCTTGAGCGTCGAGGAGGTCGAGCGTCTGCTGGAGACGCGGACGGACGACTCTCCGGTCGGGATCCGAGATCGGGCGTTGCTGGAGTTGCTCTATGCCTCCGGGTTGCGCATCTCCGAAGCCGTGGGTCTGGACCGCGACGAGCTATCCCTGGAAGAAGGCCTCGTGCGGGTCGTCGGCAAGGGCGACAAGGAACGCCAGGTCCCGGTGGGGGAGATCGCGGTCGATTGGCTCGAGCGGTACATCGGCGAAGTAAGGCCCGCGCTGCTGGAAATCTGGACCACTTCCCATGTCCGCGCGGATACGCGAACTCGGGCGCGTGGGGGTCCGGTCTTCCTCTCGACACGCGGCGAGCGTCTGGACCGCCGCCGTGCGTGGGAGATGCTGAGGTCCGCGGCTCGATCGGCAGACCTGGCTGCCGGGGTGAGCCCTCACACGTTGCGCCATTCGTTCGCGACGCATCTCCTCGAGGGCGGCGCCGACCTGCGCATCGTTCAAGAGTTGCTCGGACATGCGAGCATCAGCACGACACAGTTGTATACCCACCTGACCGGGGAGCGGATCAAGGACATTTACGCCCGTGCCCACCCGCGGGCCTGACCGAATAGAGACGCCCGCCGGTGGACGGGCCGAAAGGAGACCGGGATGAGCTACGCGGAATCCCTGCTCGCCACGGACGAGCGGATCCTCTATCGGGGCAGGCAGCACTGGCTTGCGCCGCTTGCCGACGCTCGGAACGCAGTGCTCCTGGTGCTGGCCGGGTTGGTGCTCTGGTTCCTCGCGGCCTCCGCGGCGCACCCCGAAGGTGTCCTCTGGCAGATCTGGGGCGGCCTCGCCGCGATCCTCGCGATCGTCGGACTGGCCTGGATCGGCAAGGTCTACCTCGAGTGGAAGGCGGAGGAATACCTGATCACCAACCGCCGTGTCATCAAGACCGAAGGCCTGATCGACAAGAAGGAAGGCGACAGCTCGCTCGAGAAGATCAACGACGCGGTCTTGAAGCAGGGCATCCTCGGCCGCCTGCTCAAGTACGGTGATCTCGAGATCCTGACCGCCAACGAAGACGCGATCGATCGCTACACGATGCTCGGCCACGTCGTCGACTTCAAGAAGGCCATGCTGAACGCCAAGAACGACCTGGACGACGGCATCCGCCGACCCGTCGCAGGCCCACCCCAGGCTGCGGCGCCTCTCGCTGCCGCCGCCCCTGCCCGCCAGACGAGCGCGGACGACGTCGCGACCACGCTCGCCAAGCTGGCCGACCTGCGCGACAAGGGCGCTATCACGCCCGCAGATTACGAAGCGAAGAAGGCCGAGCTGCTCGGCCGGATCTAGCGTCCCAGAGTGTGACGTGGGGCGCGCTACGATAGACGCGCCCCGCCGATCAAGCTTGAGGTTGTGTCTTGACTTCCTATGATCTAGCCAGCGCCGTCATATTCATCGGCCTGTTCGTGCTGATTTCCGGGCCGGTGCACGAGTGCGCGCACGCCTTCGTCGCGTGGCGACTGGGCGACGGCACAGCCAAGCTGTTCGGAAGAGTCACCCTCAATCCTCTTGTCCATTTCGACCAGGTGGGCGGGACGATCCTGATCGTTTCGGTGGCGCTCGGGGCGCTGGTAGGAAGCCCATTCGGCTTCGGGTGGGCCAAGCCTACGCCCGTGAATCCCTACAACCTCCGGGGTCGCTACGCCAACGCGATGGTCGCGGCGGCGGGACCGCTCACGAACCTGGTCCTGGCGGCCCTCTTTGCGATCCCGTTCCGGATTCTGCTGGCGCAAGGCATCTACCCCGACAACACATCGGCCATCGACATGGTGCAGCTGATCTGTGCCACGGGCATCTGGCTCAACGTCCTGCTCATGGTCTTCAACCTCATTCCTATCGTGCCTCTCGACGGGTCCCATGTACTCCTGGATTTCCTGAGTCCCCGCACGGCGAACGATGTGCGGAACTTCATGAGCCAGTACGGCCTGATGCTGCTGATCGTCGTAATCCTCTTCGCCGGGCGGGTGCTGCTTCCAATTGCGGCGCCCATCGCGAACTTCCTGGCCGGCGTACGGCTGGTCAACTTCTGACGGTGCCCTCGTGGTGGCGCAGGAAGATCGCGCGAACGCGCTCGTATGTCCGCGCCCGGGTTTCGCCCGCTGAGCGTGAGACGCTGGCCGACTGGCTCACGCCGGCGCAACTCCTCGTTTTCGACTCGATGCCGATGGCAGACCGCCGCCACGGCTTGGACGTCGTCGCGTTTCTTCGGTCTCAAGGCGTGACGGACTCGGATCTGTTGGTAGCGGGTTTGCTCCATGACTGCGGCAAGGGCCCACGCATCCGCCTCGTTCACCGCGTGGCGTGGTCTCTCGGCGAGAAGTACGGGGCGTGGGTCTGGCGCGGCGCCCGTGTCCTGCCCACATTCACGAGGGCGCTTCAGCAGCTGCGCGACCACGCGGAGCGATCGGCGCGGTTGGCGGAGCAGTCCGGCTGCAGCCCGCGCACGGTAGAGTTGATCCGCCATCAGGACGCGCCGGTCGACGATGCCGGCCGCCTTCTCCACGAGGCCGACGAGGCGAATTGATGCCGCTCCCAGGACACACACGACGAGCCGATGCCGCCATCACGGCTCGGCGTGACGTGCTGCCCTCGCGGCTCGGTGCCGCGCCGAAGGTCGAATTCTCCGGCGGAGCCAGCGAATCGGCCACCCATATCAGGCTCGAAGACTTCGACGGGCCGATCGCCCTGCTTCTGGCTGTGATCGAAGCTCGGCAGCTGGACGTGCTTACCGTTCCGCTCGGCGCGATGGCGGAGGCTTATCTCGACGCGCTCGCGGCGCTCGACGGGGACCGGTTGGGCAACGTTTCGGCCTTCGTGGCCGTGGCCGCACAGCTGATCCTGCTCAAGAGCCGGGCCATGCTGCCGCGCCAACCCAAACCGTCGGCAATCGCCCTCGACGATGAGCCCGATCCCGAGGCCGAGCTGCGGGCGCGCCTGATCGAATACCGCCGCTTCCGCGATGCCGGACAGGTTCTTGCGATGCGCGCCGATCTGGGCCGCCTCTTCCGCCGCGACGCGGAGCTGGCGGTCAGCACGGGCCGCGCTTCCGCTCGGCCGCCGGAACGACCACCGCTGTCGCCCGTCTTGCTCGCGGCCGCGCTCGACAGGCTGGCGATTCTGATACCGGAGGTGGCGTCCCCGACCGAGATCGTTGCGCGGGTGGTCACGCTGTCGGAACGAACGGAGATAATCCGAGCCGCGCTTCGCAACGCCGACTGCATCGTTCTGCAGGACCTCCTGGTCGGCGTCCGGGACCGCGTGGTCGTCGCCGTGACATTCCTGGCGATGCTGGAGTTGTCCAAGCGCCGCGAGATCTCACTGGAACAGCAAGTACCGTGGGGCCCGATCGTCGCTCGTCGCCTCGCCGGCGCGGTCGAGACTCAGGCGGAAGTCGACGAAAGTCTCGGGTCGTTCGCATGACGGAGGAAGAGGTGATCGATGAGGGCACGATCGCGCCGGAGGAGCCGGGCGAACTGACGGAGGCTCAGCTCGAGGCCCTGCTTTTCGTCGCCGAGCGGCCGCTGTCGCGCGCCGAGATCGCGCTCCTGGCCCGGGTTGAGAGAGAGATCGTGGATGCGCGCATCGGCGATCTCGTTGTCAGCCTCGCGGAACGCGGCATTCGTGTCGTGGAGGCGGGCGAGCGGATCGAGCTCGCCACCGCCGGGGAGGCCGGGGCGCTCATCGCTCGGTACGTGGGAGCCGACGCGCCTCGCCTGTCGGGCCCTTCGCTCGAGACGCTGGCAATCGTCGCCTACCGGCAGCCGTGCACGCGCTCGGTCGTCGAGCGGATAAGAGGGGTGGACTCGGACTACACACTCCGCACCCTGCTCCACCGACGGCTGATCGTGGAACTGGGCCGCTCAGAGGCGCCGGGCCGGCCCATCCTCTACGGCACCGGCTTCGATTTCCTGGAGCGGTTCGGCCTGGTCAGCCTCGAGGAGCTTCCGGGCCTCGAGCCGCAGATCGCCGAGAGGCTTTTCGACGAGAGCGCGCTGGGGGCCGGCTGAGTGGCGCGCGAGCGGCTGCAGAAGATTCTCGCCGCGGCGGGACTCGCTTCGCGACGCGGAGGCGAGGAGCTGATTCGCGCCGGGCGGGTCACGGTGGACGGCCGCGCAGCGATCCTCGGCGAGCAGGTCGATCCCAAAATGCAGCGAGTCCTGGTCGATGGCGCGCCGCTCCCGGAGATCGCCCAAACACACGCGTACTGGGCGCTGAATAAGCCGGCCGGCGCCGTCTCCACGGTGCGGGACAGGCACGCCCAGCGCACCGTCATGGAGTTCCTGCCACCGAATGCGCGCACCGAGCGGCTCTATCCGGTGGGACGCCTGGACGCCGAGTCCGAGGGCCTTCTGCTCTTTACCAACGACGGCACGTGGGCCGACCTGCTGCTCCACCCGCGCTACGGCGTCGAACGCGAGTACATGGTCGGGCTCGAACGGTCGGTCACGAAAGTCCAGCGCATCGCGTTGCGCGAAGGAATCGAACTGGAGGAGGGCCTTGCCCGACTCGATCTGCTCGAAGACGCCACTCCTGCGCAGGCGAGACGGCTCCTCGAACTTCTCGAGCCGTCCAGCGAAGCGCTGAAGTGGTATCGAGTCGTCCTGGCCCAGGGCTGGAAGCGTCAGATCAGGCGCATGTTCGATGCCGTTGAGTTGCCCGTTCGACGTCTGGTCAGAGTGCGCGTGGGCACGTTCAAGCTCACCGACATGGAGGCCGGCCAGGCTCGGCCGTTGACCCACCATGAAGTAATGCAGCTGACAGCTTGTGCGCGCCGCTCCACGACCACGCGACCGAAGCGCGAGCCGGACGTGAGTGGCTACTGAGCGTTCTCCACTCGGCGGCGCGCCGGGCCGATCCGCCACACGCCCTCACCACCCGCCGACGAGGCGCTGCCGGGCGCCTCGCGGCCAAATCCGCGCAACCGGGCCAGGCTGCCGTCCGCTATCCTGCG
>CAZRUC010000023.1:0-15363 GCA_964603175.1 uncultured Anaerolineaceae bacterium | reverse complement strand
GTCCGAGCCAGGCGGGCCATCGAAGCCAGGCGATCCAGGCCATTTCCCGACCATGAGGAGCCGTCAACGATCAGTCGGTCGGCGATCGGCAGCAAGCGATCCGAGCGGTGCGACCCGAATTGCGGGTCGTGGGGCCACCACAGTGCCACCGGCAGGTCGTGTACGAGAAGCGGAACGATCAGCGAGGTGAGGTGCCGGCCTGTCTCTCCGTGGGCCGTCACGTAGATCAGCTCTGCGTCGGTTTCGCCGCTCCCCGTTTGCGCGGGCACGGAGAGGATCTGGACGTGAGCGTCGAGGCTGGCCCGCCCGTCCATGTCCGCGGTCGAGAGAATCAGCGAGCGGGAGGGGTGGCGCGCGGCAGTACCGGCGATGGTGGCCGCACAACGTTCTGCGGTCTCGCGATGGCCGGCGACGACGACCAGGTTGAGTACGTTCGAGCGAGCCGCAACGTGATGCTCACCTTGGGCTGCGGTCCGCCTGCGGGCGGCCGACCACAGGGTGCCCAGCTCGCTCTCGATCTCGGGCAGCGAGTGGAGCGTCGACCGTCCTGCGGTCAGATCCGCCGCCATCGTCTGCCATCCCGTTCGATCAGTTCAGTCGCCGCGTCCGGGCCCCAGCTTCCCGCCGCGTAGTCGGGGAATCGAGGCGCCGGCATGTCGGCCCAGGAGTTGATGATCGGCGTCACGATCGACCATGCCGCCTCTACCTCGTCGGCTCGCGTGAAGAGCGACGCGTCGCCGAGGAGCCCGTCGAGGATGAGCGTCTCATATGCGTCGGGCGAGTCGACCGCGAACGAAGTGCCGTACGCGAAGTCCATGTTTACGGTGCGTACGTCGAGCCCGAGCCCGGGGACTTTGGCCGCGAAGCGCAGCATGATCCCTTCGTCGGGCTGGATCCGCATCGCCAGCACGTTCGGGGCGGGGTCTCCCGATGACTCCCGGAAGAGCCGCAACGGAACCTCTTTGAACTGGATCGCTATCTCCGTCGCCCGCTTGGGCATTCGCTTGCCGGCTCGGAGGTAGAAGGGGACGCCGCTCCAGCGCCAGTCGTCGATCGTGAAGCAGCCGGCCACGAAGGTCTCGGTTTCGGACTCCGGATCCACCTCGGGCTCTTCCCGATATCCGGGTGCTGGCTCCCCGCCGATCCAGCCGGCGCCGTACTGTCCGCGGACGATGCTGTTCTTCACGTGCTCGACGTCCGGCGCGGCGATCGAGCGGAGCACCTGGACTTTCTGGTCGCGCAGTGCGTCGGCCGAGAACGACGAGGGCGGCTCCATCGCCACCAGGGTCATGAGCTGGAGAAGATGGTTCTGGAGGATGTCGCGGCTCGCGCCGGTCTCTTCGTAGAAGGCGCCGCGGCCCTCGGCTCCGATCGACTCCGCCACCGTGATCTGGACATGGTCGACGTAGCTTCGGTTCCAAACCGGCTCGAAAATGCCGTTGCCGAACCGGAACACCAACAGGTTGCGGACCGTTTCCTTGCCCAGGTAATGGTCGATGCGATAGATCTGCGACTCGCGGAAGACCTTGTTCAGCTCGTGGTTGAGCCGGCGCGCAGACTCCAGGTCGCGCCCGAAGGGCTTCTCGACGACCACCCGACGCCACCCCGAGCCGTGCAGCTCGTGATCGAGACCGACCCGGCCCATCTGGCGGACGATCTCCGTAACCTGGGACGGTTGGATGGCGAGGTAGTAGAGGCGATTTCCGGCTGTGCCTCGCTCCGCATCGAGGGCGTCCAGCCGCTCGCCAAGCCGGTCGTATCCGGCATCGTCGGCAAAGTCGAGTTGCTGATACGTGATGCGTTTGGCGAGCTCCGCCCAGGACGTCTCATCGATCGGCAGGACGCGGGAATACTTCTCGAGCGACGCCCGAACTTCGGCTCGGAAGGCTTCGTCGGTGTAGGGCCGTCTGGCCACCGCCACGACGCTGAACTCGGCCGGCAGCAGGTTCGTCCGGAGCAGTTGATATATGGCCGGCATCACCTTGCGATGGGCGAGATCGCCGGTCGCGCCGAATAGTACGAACGCATTTGGGTCGGGCATGCGATCCACCCGGAGGCCCTCACGCAGCGGGTTGAGCTCGGTCTCGGCTCGGCGGCGGCCGTGAGCCGCTTCCGCCGCTTCGCGCATCTGGCGCATGGTTCGGGCGGGAGGCGGCGGTGCAGGTGCCCTGGTCGGGCTCATGGCGCGGTTCTCACTCGGATTACGCCTTCTCTAGTGCCGCTGTTAGCGCTCGCGTCAGGAAGCGCAGGCCGGCTTCGGGGTCTCGCCCGAGGTTCAGTCGAAGGACAGGCAGGTCGTGGTCTCCGAGGGTTCTTGCATCCCCGATTGCCTGCGCATCGACCAGCTCACCGAACGTGTAGCCCTGGCCGGGGATCTCGCGGTCCTCGGGGTGCTCTGCAACCAGCTGAAGGAACCAGCCGATCGGGGCGCCGCCCTTGTGGAGCTGCCCGGTCGAGTGGAGGAAGCGCGGGCCGTAGCCGACGGTCGTCGCTCGCCGCGTCCGGTCTCGAAACAGCGTTCGGATGCCGGACAGCGCGGTGTCGCGGGCCGGCGTCTGGGCGATGTATGCCTGGATCGATACGTAGCCGTTCGGGACGAGGCGGGTCAGCTGGGCGCGCAGTGCGGCGGTGAGGGCGGTTTCGTCGACGACTCCCAGCGCAGCGTCCCCTGCCGGGGCTCCTTTGCCGTCCGCGAAGGCGGCAATGACCGCGCGAGTGTTCGTCTTCGCTTCCTCGACGTTTGGCTGGTCGAATGGATCGATCCCCAGAACGATGGCGGAGAGAGCGGTAGCCACTTCCCAGCGCGCAAACTCGGCGCCGATCGCTATCTTCGAGCCGACCGAGATGCGGATGACGGGGTGCCCGGCGGCGGCGAGTTCGGCCAGCCGCGCATCCACGTTCGAACCGATTGCGGGCTCCGGACCATCGGAACCGGCGAGTGCGATTCGGACAAAAACTCGATCGTTGCCATATGCGTTGGGGCCGGCCAGCGGCTCGCCATCAACCGGGACAACGCCCACGCCCGGTCCATCCGTCCCGAGGGGCGCCTTGCCGGTGCTCTCGGCGATCAGCTGCTCGACCCACGGACCGAAGGCCGCCAGCTCGCGGTCGATCACGAAAGTGAGCTTGTCGCGCCCATTCTTCGCGAAGGCCCCCAGCACCAGGCCCAGCGCCAGGCCTGGGTTCACGGTCGGATCCGGCTGCCCGCAAGACACGATCATGGCCCGCGCCTTCTCGAGCAGCGCTTCCATGTCGATCCCGAGCAGCGCGCCCGGAACCAGGCCGACGTAAGTAAGGGCCGAGTAGCGCCCGCCGACGTCGGGCGGGTTGAGGAATACCTCGCGCAGCTGATCGTGATGCGGGATCGAGTTGAGGCTCTTGTCGGGATCGGTGATCGCGACCATGAAGTCGCCCGGAGCGGTGGGTCGTCCGACGCCGGAGCCTTTGAGCGCTTCTACCGTCCGCTCCCATTGATATGCCTGGAAAGAGAGCGATTCGGCGGTAGTGCCGGATTTGGTGGAGACGATGAAGAGCGTCGTAAGTGGATCGAGGTCGTCGAGCGCGGCCGCCACGGCGACCGGGTCGGTCGAATCGAGGACGCGAAGCGGGATGGCGTCCGATGCCGCGCCAAAAACGTGAGCCAGCAGCGCGGGAGCGAGGCTGCTGCCGCCCATGCCGCCCAGCACCGCGGCCGTGAATCCCTGCTCGCGGATCCCGGCGGCGAATGCCTTCAGTTCCGCTGCCTCGTCGGCAAAGTGGAATGGAGCCTCCAGCCAGCCCAACCGAGTCGATATGGCTCGCTGCACGATCTCCTCGCCGGACCACACCGACGGATCCCGGCGGCCGATCGCCCGATCCGCCCAGTTTTCGTCGATCGCGCGCCGGCGGGCGTCCGCGATGGCGGCCTCGAGAGCGTCGTCTCGAAGGGTCAAGTCGAGGGCAAGGTCATGTGCGGATCCGAGTTCAGTCATTGCGGCAGCCTCGTGACTGGCGGGGTTCGGCCATCCCGTGGATGAGAAGGTACGTATTCAGTGCGTCGGCATCACGATACAGGCCCGGCCCGATCCGCGGGCGCGGGTCGTCGGGCTGATCCGTGACCGTGGCTAGCTCGACTTCGTCGATTCCAGACGGGCCGCCTCTAGTTCGATGGCACGGATCTTTCCGACGCGCCGGACGTGGCGGGGCGCCCCGCTGAATCTGGCCGCGAGGAACGCGGTGGCGCACGAGACGGCGGTTTCGATGCCGATCACGCGCGCCCCCAGGGCGAGCACATTCATGTCGTCATGCTCGACTCCCTGGCCGGCGGAATAGGTGTCGTGGCATAGGCCAGCCCTGATGCCGGGCATCTTGGAAGCGGCAATCGATGCCCCGACACCGCTGCCACAGACCAGCAGTCCCCGGTCGGCCCGCCCGTCGAGGATCGCCTTCGCCAGCGCGAGGCTGTAGTCCGGGTAGTCGTCCTCGGGGTTGGAACCGTCGCCCCCGAGATCGATCAGCTCGTGCCCGAGTGGGGCAAGCCGCTGCAGCAACTCGGCCTTGAGCTCGAACCCGGCGTGGTCTGCCGCCAGCGCGACGCGCATCGCTTCTTCTCCTCAGCAGGTCTCGGGGCCGCGCTCGGCCGTCTCGATCCGGCCGCTCAGCCCTTCGCGGGCCACGCGGAGACCGACTTCCGCGACGCGCTCGACCGTAAAGCCGAACCGACGCATGACCTCGTCGCCGGGCGCCGATGCGCCGAAATGATCGATGCCGACGATCGCGCCTTCGTCGCCAGCGTAACGCTCCCAGCCGAATGGGCTCTCGGCCTCGACGGCCACTCTCTTGCGAGCGGCCCGTGGCAGGACAGCCTCGCGATACGCCTCGTCCTGGCGATCGAAGCGCTCCCAGCAGGGCAGGCTCACGACGCGGGTTCGGATGCCCTGAGCCTCGAGCAGATCGGCCGCGCCCGCGACGAGCTGCAGTTCCGAACCAGTGCCGATCAGGATCAGATCGGGGCGGGCGGCTTCGCCCGAGGCGTCGCGCAGGACGTAGCCGCCTCGAGCCACTCCCTGGCGGGCTTTCTCGGCCGTCGCCGTCAGCACCGGGAGCTTCTGACGCGTAAGGCTCAAGGCGGTCGGTCCGCCCTGTCGCTCGATCGCACAGACCCAGGCGGCGGTGGTCTCATTGGCATCGCCCGGGCGGATGACGTCGAGGTTGGGAATGGCCCGGAAAGCTGCGACGTGCTCGACCGGCTCGTGAGTCGGTCCATCCTCGCCGACTCCGACGGAGTCGTGAGTCCAGACGTAGATCACCTGCAAGCAGCTGAGTGCGGATAGACGCACTGAGCCGCGCATGTAGTCACTGAAGATCATGAACGTCGACGCGTACGGAACGAAAGCGCCATACGCGGAGATGCCGTTCACGATGCCGCCCATGGCGTGCTCGCGGACACCGAAGCGGATGTTGCGCCCGGCCGGACTTTCTGCTTCGAACATGCCGCCGCCGGCGACGTCCGTAAGGGTCGACTCGGACAAGTCCGCGGCCCCGCCGAAGAGTTCAGGGAGAGGCCCGGCCACGGCGTTGATCGCCTGCTGGCTGGCCTGGCGGGTGGCAAGGGCGTCGGTTGTGGCGTAGGTCTTGAGGCTGGCGGCCCAATCTTCGGGCAACCGCCCCGACAGACGCCGTTCGAGTTCGGCGGCCTCGGCGGGGTAGGCGGCGGCGTAGCGGACAAGCTCGTCGCGCCACTCTGCAACGAGTTCCTCGCCCGCGGGAACGGCCTTGCGGAAGTGCTTCAGAGCGTCGTCCGGCACGAAGAAGTGGCGGTCCGGGTCCCAGCCGTAGAACTCCTTGGCGCCGCGGACTTCCTCCTCGCCCAGTGCCGAGCCGTGGGACTTGGAACTGTCGTGCTTGGTTGGGGCGCCGTAGCCGATGTGCGTGCGAACGGCGATCAGGCTCGGCCGTTCGTCCGCCTTGGCGGCCGCGATTGCGGCGTCGATCGCCCCCACGTCGTTGCCATCTTCGACTCTCGACGTCTGCCAGCCGTAGGCGTCGAAACGCTCCAGCACGTTCTCGTCGAACGCCATGGACGTCGGCCCATCGAGTTGGATGTGGTTGTCGTCGTAGAGGTACACGAGCTTGCCGAGGCGGAGGTGTCCCGCCAGCGAAGCCGCCTCGGACGCGATCCCTTCCTGGAGATCGCCGTCGGAGCAGATGGCGTAGACATAGTGGTCGAGAATCGCGTTGTCGGGGCGGTTGAATTCGGCGGCCAGGTGGGATTGGGCGATCGCCATTCCGACGCCGTTCGCAAAGCCCTGGCCGAGGGGACCGGTCGTAACCTCGACACCGGGCGTCATCCCGCGCTCGGGATGCCCTGGAGTCCGTGAGCCCCACCGGCGGAAGTTCTGGAGCTCCTCGATGGTCAGCCCATAGCCGGTCAGGAAGAGCAAGGAGTAGAGGAGCATGCTGGCATGCCCGGCGGACAGCACGAACCGATCGCGGTTCGGCCAGCTGGGATCGGTGGGCGCGTGGCGAAGGTGTCGCGTCCACAGGACGTAGGCCATCGGTGCCGCGCCCATCGGCGCGCCCGGGTGACCTGAGTTGGCCTTCTGAACGGCGTCCATCGACAGCGTTCGGATGGTGTCTATCGACAGCTGGTCGAGGTCCCGGGCGACTTCGGTCATGCGCTCTTTCGCTTTCATTTGCCGGCATCGTCCCTCGATACGCGGCATACGTCTCGGGCGCTGGTTTCGCCCGCTCGTGTCCGCGTTGCGAGGTGCTCTGCCTCAGTGCGAGGCGGGTCACTGAAGGGAACGATCCACCGGATCGTGCAGCTTCGAGCCCGTTGACATCGCCAATTCTAAGGCGCCGCGAAGATTGGACTCCGATCCGTACTAGGCGGCCCCATCGGCGTGTTCGGATACCCATATCGCGTGCTGCCGATGGGCTGCTACACTCGCGAACGTGCGACTCCGCGACGATGCTTAGTCGTCCCGGAGAGGTCGCGAATACAGCCGGCGCACCAACTCGAGGGACGGACGGAGCGCGAGGAAACGATACATGCGGATCTACGAAGGGAGTCCACGCCAGAACTACGAGGAGGTCATGCGCTCGATCGGCGCGTTCCTCGATCAGCGCGGTATGCGCGAGGTTCTGCTGCTGGAGGTTCCGGACGGCTTCGTCGTGCAGGGTCTGGTCGTCGAGAACGCCAAGACCGGCGTCTGGTCCGAGCAGCTCGGTCAGCAGGTCAACGAGACGTTCACATTCTTCGATGACGACATCGCCCGCTTCATGGAGGAAGGCCACGCCAGGCGCGACAATCATTCGCGGGCGGTCACCTGGGGGCAGGCGGGCTACTATGAGCAGGCGTTTCGGGTCGTGGGTCGGTATGTTGACGAGCAGAAGCCGCGAGACGTCTTCTTTTTCGAACAGGACGGCTCGTTCGTCTTGCGACTCCTGATGTGGTCACAAACAGGGAGCCGGCATGCCATCGCCGAGTTCACGCGCGACGAGGTAGAAGCATTGATCGCCCAGGCCCACGAATTGCGTGGCGAGGGCACAACCAGGGCTAAGCCCGGCGCCTGAACCGCGCGGCGGTCGGCAAGTCGGGCGAGTGGAGGTGAACCGATGAAGTTGCTCAAGATCTTGGGGATTACCCTCGGCATCGCCCTTGCCGCTCTGGTAGTCATCCCATTGCTGGTGCTGGCCGGCTTGTTCGTGTGGTTGAAGCTGACCGAAGAAGGCGACGAAGAGTCGCTCGAGCTGGACCAGGAAAACATCTAGCCAGTCACTCCCAGGCATCGTCGAGTCGCCCGGGCCGTGAGGTCCGGGCGATTTGCATGTCGGCCCGGGTAGATCCGCGCCCGATCCAGGTATTCGTCATGACCGTCACCAACGCCGAGAGCGAATTCCCAGTTGCGAGCGCCCGTGCTCGCCACCTGGCAGAACTAGCGATCCTGCTGGTAATGCTCGCCTGGGGCGCCAACGTCGTGGCAGTCAAGGCAGTCATTGCGGACGTGCCACCGATCCTCTTCGCGTTCACTCGGTTCGGGACGGCGTTCCTTGTACTGCTGGCGGCGTTGCGATGGCGCGAAGGGAGCGTCGGCCTCCCGCGGCGGGACGTCCTGCCGCTGATGCTGCTGGGGCTGGCGGGGTTCGGGTTATATCAGGACCTGTGGGCCACCGCCCTCGGCCAGACGACCGCGTCCAACTCTGCGCTGATCACGGCGGCCACGCCCGTTTCGACAATGCTCATCGCCGCGGCGGTCGGCTCCGATACGCTCTCTCCCGCGAAACTGATCGGGGCCTTCATCGGCTTTTCCGGGGTCGTGGCGGTGGTGGCGGCTACCCACGGTTTCGGTTTCACCGGCGCCTCTGCCGGCGACCTGATGACGCTCTGCGCCACGGTCAGCTGGGCCTGCTATGTGGCCTTCGGGGCGCCGGTGCTCCGGCGCCACTCGCCACTGCGGACGGCTACGTGGGCGATCGGGTTCGGCTGCCTCGGGATGCTGCCTTTTGCTGCCTGGCAGGCCGCGTCGTTTGACGCGTCGCGAATCCACGTCGGTACTGTCGGGCTCTTCCTGTTTTGCGCGCTGATCACAGCGGCTGCGGCCAACGTCGTCATGTTCGCGGCCGTCAAGGTGCTCGGCCCGACCCGCGCCATGCTCTTCCAGTTCCTGGTACCGGCTTTCGCCGTCGGAATGGCGGCGCTGTTCCTGGGCGAGGCAATCGTGGTCGGCCAGATCGGCGGTGGAGCCGTGATCGTCCTCGGGATCCTCGTCGCACGTTCCCGTCGGTTCGGGGCGTGGTTCGGGTAAGGCAGCGCCGCGCGACCCGCCGAGCCGCGCGACCCGCCGAGCCACGCGACCCGCCGAGCCGCGCGACCGCCCCGGGCGGCTCCGGTATCCTCTCGTCATGCCCTTCTCCGACCGCCCGACGCCGGCAACCGCCGCCGCGATTCCACCGCTCCGGCCCGGCCAGCCGCCTCTCGCGCTGCTCATCGACTACGACGGGACGATCTCGCAGGTTGACGTGTCGGACAAGATCCTGTACAGCCTGCTCGGCGCGACATACGCTCAGGACGACGCTGCCTACACAAGTGGCCTGGTGGGCTCGAGAACTCTGTTCTCGAGCCAGGTAAAGCTGCTGCCCAGGGATCCCGGATCGGTGATCGCGATCGCGGAGGCGCAGCCCCACGACCCGACCTTCGCACCGTTCGTCCGCCGCGCCATGGAGCTCGGGGTCCCCGTCGAGGTCGTCAGCGACGGTTTCGGCTTCTTCATCGAGCCGGCGCTTCGAAGGCTCGGCGTGCCCGACATTCCCGTCGTTACGAACCGAACCACCTTCGACGGCGGGCGTGCTTCGATGGAGTTCCCCAACGGCCACCCCGACTGCCTGGTCTGTGGCACGTGCAAGCGCAACCGCGTCCTCGCCCACCAGGCTGCGGGGAGGATTGTCGCGTTCGTCGGCGATGGGGAGAGCGATCGCTACGGCGCCGGTTACTCGGATCTCATCTTCGCCAAGGACGAGCTGGTCAGCCTGTGCCGGCGAGAAGGGTGGACCTACCGTCCCTGGCAGGACTTCACCGGATTGCAGGAATGGCTCGAAGCGACGGTCGCGGCCTGGCGGTTCGATCCGGCCAGGCTGCCGGCACACAACCCCAAACCGTTCATCTGCGGCCCCGAACTGTGGGGCCCGGGCCGGAGCGATCCGCCACCTCGCACGAGCTGACCGCCGGACCTGCCGTCGCGGGCCCTACCGCGCTAGCGTCATTGCCATGTCGGGGCGAAGAAGGAAGGGCGGCAGGTAAGCGGGGATGTTCGAGAACGGCAGGACGTCGGGATGGAGCACGATCCCAAGCGCATCGGCCATGAACCCGCGTCGGGCCTGGATGCGATCCCACGCCGCCGGATAGGTTCGTGCGAATTCGTCGCGCAGTGACTGGTCGGCCAGGGCTACGCCATCCTCGATATTGGTCGTGAAGTAGTCGCTGCCCGTCGCCGGAATGACATCGACCTGAAGAGCCATGCCCGAACGCAGCTCGATCCGCGAGCCGTGGGAGATAGGCGAGTTCACCCACTCATCGTTGTGGATCTGATGCCCCGGATTGAGCGAAACGCCAAAGAACGGGTTGCCGATGCGACGGTCGACGATCTCATGGAGAGCACCTCCCGTCTGCCCGACGTGCAGGGCGCCGTACCACTCCGCGATTGCCTCGAAATACGGCCCGACGAGGCGAGCCACGTAGTCACCGATGCCTGCCGGCAGCTCCTCGGGGCCTGCGACGACAAAACCGGCCCGACAGGTCAGCGCACCCCACACTCCGAATGCGACCGTGAACGGGTCGCCGCGCTCGATTCGGCGATCGCCCGGACTGAGCATCCCGAGCGCAGCCCTCGGCCCGGCCGAGAGCATGAGATGACACGACAACGGCATGCCGTTCCAGCGCAAGAACCGCACGGCCTCGGCCTCGGTTAGTCCGCCGCCAATGGCCGGCGCCAGCCCGAAGAGCAACCGCCGGATGCCGTCCGACGTCTGGCAGGAGGCGTACTCGAATGCCGCCAGCTGGTCGACGTCGTTGATCACGCGCAACCCGTCGGCCGCATCGATGAGAATTCCGGTCGCGTTCTCGACAGCGCCGGTCTCGCCCGTAAGGCGCCGCAGCTCGTCCACTAGGTAGGCCGGGGCGTCCATCGCATCGGGAGAGGAGTAGGTCTTCCAGCCAACGACTGCGACGCGTTTCCCGGTTGCGATCCCCTCGCCGGCCAGGATCTCCCCCAGCTTTCCCGATCGGTCACGCGGCTGGCCGGGCAGACTCAGGTCCTGGAACAGCACCGTGCGCATCTTGAGCGGCGCGTGAGCGGCCAGCCCCTGACACTCGTTGCCCACCAGCAGCGCCGGCTCCTCGCTCGGCCCCAGGACGAGGACGGCTTCCTCGAATCGGGGGTCGAAGCCGGTGAGATATGACAAGCCGGCACTGTGCTCGCGGTCGGCATAGACGACCAGCCGATCGTAGCCGCCCTCCTCGGCGCGCAGACGCAACCTCTCGATCCGAGTGGCGTATGTCCTTTCGTGGATCTCCGGTCGCGAAACCGGCATCCCGAAGTTGGGCAGGCTGATCTCGGCGAGTCGTGCGTTGACCATTTCGGCTTCCTCGCTTCAGGAGTCGAGTGCGACGGCCACTTGCCTGCTCCCGAGTTGGCGGCAGCGCCCCCGGTTCGGGGCCGGGGTTTTCACGCCGCCGGACTCGGCGCCGGCCACGCCATACTAGCCTCGCAAAATGACGATTGTCAGTAGACGAATGCCAGACTACGATTGCATAGATAACACCCGGCACTCGTCGGTACGAGTTCGATGGAGTGAGGCCACCGGGCGAAGCGTCGCTCGAGGACTTGGTGGTTGCGGTCTTGCTCCGGCCGATATGGGCTCTGCCCAAAGCGTCAGGTTGCTTCTCGAGGAGGCTCAGGAGGCGCCACGGCACCGTCGAGCACGGGTGCGATTCGGCCACCAATGATCTGGATGGGAATGACCGGCGGCGGAGAGGAGGGCCTCAACCAAGAGCCGCGGGAAGTCGGAGAAGGTCGGAAATGATCGGATGGTAATCCGCAGACAACTCCAGGGAGGAAGGAACCTATGTTCAGTAGTCGCAAGGTCGCGAGCCTCGTGGCGGTAGTCGCACTGGCCGCCTCAGGCTGCTCCAGCTCCGGCTCGAGCCCGCCGGCGTCCGCGCCCGCCAGCCAGGGCAGCACCCCCGCGTCGGTCCCCGCGTCGGCCCCGGCGTCGGCCGCCGCCGGATGCACCGTCGGCGTTTCGTGGAACAACTACAACGAAGAGCGCTGGGCGAAGTGGGACGAGCCCGCCATCAAGAAGGCCCTCGGCAGCGCCAAGTACGTCTCGACCGACGCCAAGTCGAAGTCTGAGCAGCAGCTCTCCGACGTCGAGAGCCTGATCGCGCAGAAGGTCAACGTCATCATCATCCTGGCCCAGGATGGAACGGCGATCGAGCCGGCCGTCCAGAAGGCCACCCAGGCCGGCATCAAGGTCATCGCCTATGACCGACTTATCGAAGACCCGGCCACCCTGTACATCACCTTCGACAACGTCAAAGTCGGCCACCTGCAGGCCCAATACGTCTTTGCGGCCAAGCCGGCCGGCAACTACGTCGTCATCAAGGGCAGCCCGACCGACGCGAATGCCAACTTCCTGCGCCAGGGCATGGACGAAGTCATCAAGTCGGCCGTCGACTCCGGCGCCATCAAGATCGTCGGCGAGACCTACACCCCGAACTGGGAACCGGCCACCGCCAAGACCGAGATGGAGCAGTTCCTCACCAAGGCCAACGATAAGGTCGACGCCGTCCTCTCCGAGAACGATGGCATGGCCGGCGGCATCATCGCCGCTCTCCAGGACAAGGGCCTTGCCGGCACCGTGCCGGTCTCCGGGCAGGACGGCGACGAAGCCGCGCTGAACCGGATCGCCCTCGGCACCCAGACCGTCGACATCTGGAAAGACGCGCGTCTTCTGGGCAAGACCGCCGGCGACGCAGCGGTAGCGATGTGCAACGGCACCGCCATCGACAAGATCGCCAACGTCAAGCCGTTCACGTCCCCCGGCAAGAACACCCTCAATTCGATCCTCCTCGACCCGGACCCGATCACGAAGGACAACCTCGGGGACGTCCTCACCGCGGGCTGGATCACCAAGGAGAAGTTGTGCCAGGGCGTCAAGGCGGGCGCAGTAACCGGTTGCTAACTGCCTAAGTCATCGCTGACACTCCTCCTCGCGCCCTGCGTAAGCGGAACCCCCGGTGCGCAGGGCGCGCTCCATAGCCCACCGAAAGAGGCATGATCGATGGCAGAGGCTTCGGAGGTAACTAGCTTGGAAGTGGACAAGCCGGGACCGCTCGGCGGGTCATCGCGGCGCGGGTTCAAGGGGAGCCTTCAATCCGGGCAGGGTGCGGCTTCGATGCTCATCCGCACCTCCGAGATTGACGTTCGTTTCCTTGGCATGATCGCCGCTCTGGCAGTCATCTGGATAGGTTTCAACATCGCGTCAGGTGGCCTCTTCCTCTCGCCGGAAAACCTGTGGAACCTGTCCGTCCAGAGCGCCGCCATCGCCATCATGGCGACCGGGATGGTCCTGATCATCGTCTCGAGGAACATCGACCTGTCGGTCGGGTCCCTGCTCGGCCTCACGGGTTACGTGATGGCGATGACGCAGCACGTCTGGCTCCCCAGCAACCTGAATCTGGGGTTCGACCAGCCCTACATCTGGATCGTCGCTCTCGCCGTCGGGATCGCACTGGGGGCTGCCTTGGGCGGCCTGCAGGGCTTCCTCATTGCCTACGCCCAGGTCCCTTCCTTTGTCGTGACGCTGGGCGGCCTGCTCATCTGGCGGGGACTTATCTTCGAGATCCAGCAAGGCCAGACCATCGCGCCGCTGGACAGCGCCTTCAACACCATCGGCGGCGGACTCCCCAACGGAGCGATCGGCGGTCCTCAAAGCTGGATCGTCGGCGTCGTCGCCTGCCTGGGCGTCGTCTACGCCGTATTCAACAGCCAGAGGCACCGCAGGCAGCTCGGTTTTCCCGTGCAACCGAGGTGGGCGATGCTCGGGATTGCGGGCGCCGTATGCGTCGCCATCCTCGGCGCGGTGTGGGTTGCCAACAGCTACCTGTGGCCGGTGGGCCTGGCCCACAACTACGCCGTCGCACACAAGATCGTCGAGCCGGCCGGCGGGCTGCAGATCCCCGTGGGCATCGCGGTCCCGGTCTTGATCATGGTCGCCGTAGCGCTGGCCATGACGTTCCTCACGAAGCGCCGGCAGTTCGGGCGCTACGTGTTCGCGATCGGCGGCAATCCTGAAGCGGCCAAGCTGGCAGGCATCAATACTCGCCGGACGATCATGATGACCTTCGTCCTCATGGGTGTGCTTTGCGCCGTCAGCGGCGCGGTCCAGACCGCCCGGTTGGGTGCCGGCGTGACGAGCCTCGGCACCGGAGACGAGCTGGCTGTCATCGCCGCCGCGGTCGTCGGAGGCACTTCCTTCGCAGGGGGTGTCGGCACGATCCCGGGCGCGGTTCTCGGGGCTGTCATCATGCAGTCGCTGAGGTCGGGCATGCTCCTGCTGGGCTACGACACCCCGCCCCAGGACATCGCCGTCGGCGCCGTTCTGATCGCCGCGATCGGCCTCGAGAACTTCCTCCACCGCAGCCGGTAGAGCCCGTCCAGGAGCAGAGTCATGACCATCGTCGATCTCGATCAGAAGCCGCTCTCGGATGCGCCGCCGCTCGTGGAAATGCGGAAGATCCGGGTGGCGTTCGGCGGCGTTCACGCCGTGGACAGCGTGTCAGTGGATCTGCGTGCCGGCGAGGTCGTCGGCCTCGTCGGCGGAAACGGCGCGGGAAAGACCACGCTGATGCGGGCACTATCGGGCGCCTATCCCGCCGACGAAGGGGAGATCCTCATCGAGGGCGCGCCGGTGTCGATCGCAAACCCGCGAGCGGCGAAAGCGCTTGGCATCGAAACCATCTATCAGACTCTGGCCCTGGCGGACAATGTCGACGCCGCCTCGAACATGTTCCTCGGGCGCGAGCTCAAGACACGTTTGGGGTCCCTGGACGACGGTGCCATGGAGTCCGCGACCCGCAAGGTGATGGGCCGGCTCAACCCCAATTTCCGGAACTTCAAGACGCCGGTGGTAGCTCTGTCGGGCGGGCAACGGCAGTCCGTGGCCATCGCCCGCGCCATCCACTTCAATGCCCGGATCCTGATCATGGACGAGCCGACCGCCGCCCTCGGGCCGGCCGAGACGTCTCAAGTGCGCGACCTGATCAAGCAGCTGAAGGCTGAAGGTATCGGAATCTTCCTGATCAGCCACGACATCCACGATGTCTTCGACCTGGCGGACCGAATCAGCGTGATGCTCCACGGAAAGCTCGTCGGCACCGTCAACAAGACCGAGGTGACTACGGACGAAGTCCTGGGCATGATCATCATGGGAAAGCTGCCCGGAGAGGCCACTCAGCGAGAGCTGGCCGAACTTCACGGCTGACTCGGGGCGCACTCACCGCCGAAAGCGCGCTCAAGAAGGTCTTTGCGGCTCGACTGACGCGCCTCCGGGGCTCGATTCTCCACCACTCGTCGGGGCGGTTTGCGGCCTGGCCCCAACGTCACTAGAATTGGAAAAACCCCCGGAGGAGAGCGAGCCACATGGCGAAGTATGTCTTTGTGACCGGAGGGGTCACTTCCTCACTGGGGAAGGGCATCACGGCGGCGAGCGTCGGCCGCCTCCTCAAGGCCCGCGGCCTCGCGGTTTCCGTCTTGAAGCTCGATCCTTACATCAACGTCGACCCCGGGACCATGTCGCCGTACCAGCACGGCGAGGTCTTCG
>CAZRUC010000022.1:0-15534 GCA_964603175.1 uncultured Anaerolineaceae bacterium | reverse complement strand
AGGCAACCGGCTCCGCGCGTCGCCGTCCTGATGTCCACTCCGCCCAGTTACCACGCGCCGGCGATGGTTTCATTCGACCCGGTCCTATGGGTTCCCCACGTGTCGCCGGCGTCGCTCTTCATCCAGCTGGGCAAACAGGACACCTGGTTCACCCGCGACGAGGGCAATTCGCTTGTCGCCGCGGCAAAAGAACCCAAGCAACTCGTCTGGTACGACGCCGGGCACGGCTTGAACTCCAACGCCTACGACGACCGGATCGGCTGGCTTACCGGGCTCCTTCGGGCGGACCCGTAGCGAACGGCGACCCACGCGACATTCGCCCGCCGAGCCGCGCCTCGGCTAGGATCGAGGTCATGCAGCTGGAGGCGCCGGTGGTGATCGAATACGACAGGTGGAAGTGGCACACGGAGGGCGACTTCCCCAAGGACCAGGCCGCGGAACAAGGTTACGTCCACATCGGCATGTTCCTGGCCTGGCTGATACGCCGGAACATGCTGGATCCGGACTGGATAGCGCGCTCCGGTGTCGGCCGAGCGGTCGCCGGCGTGACCGAGGGCAGCGAAACGGCCACGTCCCTTCGCGACATGACCGATGGAGCGCTCACGAGCGACATGCTCTCGGCCGAAGGCCTGGCGTTCACCTCCGCCTACTACGCTCCCGAATACGGCTACTCGCGGGATTGGCGTGGCGTCTTCGGGCACCGTGCCGATAGCTACGACGTGCCCGACACTTGGGAGACCTACGAACGCATCGCCCCGCTGATAGATCGGCGCCACGACGAGTGGATGGCAGCCGGCGAGCCCGAGTTGCTACCGATGCCGAGCCTCATTCCCAGCTGGCTGGCGTTCTGGCGAGTCAGGCCGCGCCGCACGCGCTGAAATCCGCTGTCGGGGACTGAGTTCGCAGGGCCAACACGCACGAAATCGGGGCTCGCGTGCGGGGGAAGTGGCGGCGCTGCCAGTCAGCCTGCGCCGCCGTGAGTTCAGCATTGCACAATTTCGCGAGACGTGCCGGGAACCCCGTCGGAGGGAGAAGCTAGCGCTCCGACGAACCCAAGAGTCGGCTCTTGGCCGCACTGAACTCCACATCCGAGAGGGCGCCCGAAGCGTGCATCTCGGTCAATTCCTTGAGCTTCGCCGCAACGTCCGAATCGACCGCAGACAGGTCGGGACCCGATGGCGTGGGCTCGGGCGGCCGTTTGCTGGCCCGCCCCGCGGCGAACCCCAGACCACCGATGAGCGCCGCCCCGAGCAGCCTCGGCCGTCGCAGGAATGGGCGTCGGACGAACACCGCGCGTCGCCTGAACATATACGCAACCTCCTTGTCGCGACCGTTGACCGGATGCCAGGCCAGAATACGACTCGTTCGGTCCGGCCAGAACCTGGCTCCGCCCTCCGTCCGGCAGGCGACACGCCCCCAAGCTCCAGCCGAGGGCCATGACCTTTCCTGGGCGATAATTGCGCGATGGGAGAACCGCTGATGGATACGAGTCAGGCCCAGCCGGCCGACACATCGACGCCTGCCGTGGCGTTGGACGGTGGGCGGCGACGTGTCGAGCAGATCATGGGCACGGCCATCAGCATCGATTTGCAAGACGCAGGCATTCCTCCGGCCGCAATAGAGGAAGCCTTCGAGTACCTGCGTGACATAGACCGTCGCTTCAGCACGTACAAGCCCGACAGCGAGATCAGCCGCCTGAGTCGCGGCGAGATCGGTGAATCGGAATGCAGCGAGGACGTTCGGCAGGTTCTGGCCCTGTGCGATCAGATCCGGCAGATAACGGAAGGCTATTTCGACATCAGGGCCCACATGTGGGACGGCGGACTCGATCCTTCCGGTCTCGTGAAAGGCTGGTCCCTGGAGAACGCAGGCCGCATCCTGGAAGCTGCCGGAGCGCGCAACTACTGCATCAACGGCGGCGGCGACATCGTCATCCGCGGCGAGCCGAGTCCCGGCGCGGCGTGGCGCGTGGGCATACGGCACCCGCTAGAGGCCGACAAGCTGGCGGCCGTCCTCGCGGTTCGCGGCGGGGCCGTCGCAACCTCGGGAGCGTACGAACGTGGCGACCACGTCCTCGATCCCTTCACGGGCAGGCCGCCCAAAGGGGTTTTGAGCATCACGGTGGTCGGCCCGAGTCTCACCTACGCCGATGCCTACGCAACTGCCGCATTTGCGATGGGTCCGACGGGGCTGGCTTGGATAGGCAATCTAGAGGGCTACTACGGCTGCTCGATCACGGCCGACCCGGACGGATCGAATGGCCGCATCGCCTGGACCCCCGGCTTCGAAGGCTTGCTGGCCGACCGAAGCTAGCGCGTTCGATCGCGGTCGGGAGCCCCGCCAAACAGGCGTATGGCCGCAGCGCCCGCCTCGCGCTGCTCCTCGGTGATCAGATGACGCCGATCCGAGGTGCTGTTATGGGCGTATTCGGCCAGGGTCCCGCGCAATTCCTCAAGGCGGGCGAGCTGCTTCTCCGCGATCCGGTTCCAGCGGATCTGGACCTGTTGTGGCGCCGCGGCCGCCGAAGCCCAGAGGTGGTAGAGGTCCTGCAGGCAGATCTCGCTCCTTTCGAGCGACGCTGCCCACGCGGCATCCGCCGAAAGCTCCAACAGCCGGGTGACTGCCGTCGCACCCGCCTCCGCGGCGCGATCGCAGACTGGGCAGCGAGGCGGCGCGATCTCCGCGATGCCACGGCGCTGGCCGGCTGCGTCGGAGCCGCGCACCTTCTTGAGCGTGGCGAGGCGCCTCTTGAGGATCGCCTCCAGCAGGACCGCCGTGGCGAGCTGGCTGCTGGTCTGGAGCAGCTCCATTTTCGAGAGGCCAACGCTGTGAGGCTGGCAGAACCCGACGCCATCATCCATGGTCTTGCGGAAGGCGCGATCGGTCGCGCCCTCACGAGCCAATCCTCGCAGGGCGGCATGCGTCGCTTCCTGCCGGGCGTCGCAGATCGGGCAGCGGCCGCGCTCCAGCGCCTCTGCGAGGCGGATCTCCTCGAAGTCGCGGGCTGGCAGCCTGGCCGGCGGTGTCGTCATGCCCGACAGCCTACCGCGCGTCTAGCCCCGGCGCGCTATCGCCGCGTACGTGACCAAGAACCCGAGGACGCACCACACGCCCAAGGTCAGGAACGATCCGACTTGCAGCGGGAATTCATGCGGCGCGATCGTGCCGCGGGTCACCTCGCCCATAGCCTGGATCGGCAGGACGCTGTGGATCAACTCCAGCCAGCTGGGCAGCTTCTCGGGCAGGAATGTGAGGGGCGAGAACATGAACACGAACACGACAATTGCCTGGGTCACGATGACGGTCAGCATGTAGGGCAGGAGCGACGCGAGGGCGTAGCCGACGCAGGTCGCGGTCAACGCGACCATCAGCATGGCCGGCACGACGAGCGGGCTGACCTGGAGATCGAGCCCAAACCGCAAAGCGCCGACGATGATGCCCAGGATCACACCCGGGATCACGATCGCAAGCCAGACCGTCAGGTCGGCCACGAGGTATGCGAGCCGAGGAACCGGCAGAGAACGCATGTAGGCCAGGCTGCCCTCGCTCTTTTGCTCCCCTACCGTCTGCGGCAGCGCCACCAGGCCGACCGAGATCATCGAGATCGCCGGCGCACCAGTGGCGATGAGGTAGATCGAAGTCCGGTCGAGCGTCGGGAACAGCAACGGATAGCCCAGAACGATGCCCAGTGAGAAGAGCGTCTGGACCGCCATCATGAGCGGCAGGTAAGCCTTCTTCCGCAGCGCCTGCCAGGTCACGAGCAACTGGTAACTACGCAGCGGTTGCATCGAACGTCTCCTCCACTTCTGCCGGCAGGGCGCTTGTGCCGCCGACCAGCGCCACGTACACGTCTTCGAGCGTGGCTGGACCGAGGGTGTACTCCTCGATCGTCCCGTCTCGCGCCAAGGACTCGGCCCAGGCGACGGCCTCGCCCGCCTCGCCCTTCGAGACGCCGACCATGACTCGATTTCCGACCGGCACCACCGAGCCGCCGAAGGGCGACGTAGGCAGGCCCGCCACACCCGCGTCCAGAACCAACTCGAGCCGGAGCTCGGCGCCGAGGCGGGCTTTGAGCGCGGCCGGAGTTCCTTCGGCAATGACGCGCCCGTCGTCCAGGATGGCGAGCCGATCCACGGACCTTTCTGCCTCTATCACGTTGTGGGTGACGAGCAGCACGGCCGAGCCGTGGTCGGCGAGCGACCGGACCTGGCGCCACAACAGTCGCCGCCGCACGGGATCCACGTCGTTGGTCGGCTCGTCGAGCATCACCACGCGTCCTGGCGTGATCGCCGCCATTGCAAAGGCTACGAGCCGCTTTACGCCGCCGGAAAGGCGGGCGGCGTCGATGTCGAGCCACTCCCCGAGGTCGAGCGCATCGATAAGGTGCTCGCGGCGTCGCCGCACGTCCGCCCGGGTGCCGCCCCGCAGCTGGCCGAGCAGCTCGATCGCCTGCCGTGGCGTGAGCCCGTCTATCGGGACCTGGGCCTGAGCCTGGAACGAGCAGAGCCGACGCGCCAGGCCGGGGTCGGCGATCAGATCCCGGCCGTCGACCCGAATCGAGCCGGAGGTTGGCTTGAGCAACCCGACGACCTGGTTGACGAGGGTCGACTTGCCGGCCCCGTTGTGGCCTAGCAGCCCGAAGACCTCGCCTTCGCCGACGGCCAGGCTGATGCCGTCGTTGGCCCGAGTACCGTTCCGGTAGATCTTCACCAGATCTTCGATTGTCAGCAGCATCTCGTCCCCTTTGCCCGTTCGAGGCAGCACTTACCCAGACCGGGTCGTCCGAGACGCCCGGAGACTTCGATAAGGAGCGGCCGGCGGCCATGGGCCGCCCGGCTATTCGATGGTCAGGCGAACCTCGTCGCCATGATCGGAGACCTCCAGGATCGGACCCGTTCGTCCGCTCTGGATCGCCTCGACGATGCGATTGCGGTGGTCCGGCGAGAGGCCGGGCACCTGGTCGATTGCGAACCCCGCTGCAGCGAGCGGGATCAACATATCCACGACGGCGTGGCCCTTCTCCGCGACGAAGATGCGGAGCTTCCTGCCCAATAGGGCTTCCTGCGCGGTCCCGGACCGCCGCTTGCCGTCTGCCGGAGCGCGGCCGTCGACGCGCGCCTTGTCCTGGAGCGCGGCAACTATTGGGGCGGCTTCCTCGGCTGTGAGCCGGCCTTCGGACACCAGCCGAAGCAGGGCTTCGAGCTCGTCTGACATGGCCGCTACCTCCTCGGTCGCTCGAGGCGGTCGGCGGCTTCGTCCACGCCGATGTCGCCCCGTTCCAGGGCATAGAGCACGGCGAGTTCGTCCTCATCGCCTTGCGTTTGGTTGTCGTCCGGCTCGGCGGCGGCCTCCTCGGCGTCGTCGGCGTCGTTCCCGGAGACCCAGCTCTCGGTTGCGGTCGGCTCCGGCGTGCCCATGGGTTCCGGGCCGAAGGAACTGTTCTCGGCCGGAGCCGGGCCCGCATCAGGCGCCGTCCGCGGGGGCGTGGTCAGCCGCAGCGAGCCGGACGTGGAGCTGACGCGCAGGTGGGCAAGTCCGTCTCCGAAGATGGCGCGCGATTGACCGCGGCCGCCTTCGACCCTGATCTGCATATCCGCCCTGATGGAGCCGGTCACGGACTTCAGCTCGGCGGTGACGCCGGATAACGGCGTGAGATCCAGGCTGCCGGAGATCGAGTCCGCCTTATGCTGGCCAGCCGGGTCGAAGGCGCCTGCGACCGTCATGCCACCGCTGGTGGTGGAAATGGCCGTCGAGCGGAAGCGTTCGGCTCTGGCGCGCAGAGACCCCGAAACCGTGCTGGCGCGTAGCCAGACATCGAGGCCCTCGTCGAGCATGAAGGAACCCGAAACCGTTCCCGCGTCCACGGGCCCGCCGACGCTCCAGAGGCGTACATCCCCCGAGATCGTTCGATACTTCTGATCGCCGGTCAGGGAAACGGCCTCGATCCCGCCGCTGACCGTCTCCAGGCGAACGGTAGAGCCCCACGGAAGCTCAACGCTGATGTCGGCATTGACCCTCGCCCCGCTGAACAGCCAGGCCAGTCCGGTCGAGAGGCGCCGCTCGGGCGTCTCGATCTCCAGCCAGCGGTCTCCCCGCTCGACCTGAACCCGTCCTGTATCGAGCGCGCGCTCTGCCGAGGCCTGGTCGTGGGCGCGGATGCGGTAGACAACCGTGACATGGGCGTCTTCGCCGTCGATGCCGCGCGCCCGGAGCGTGCCGCCGACGGCCTTGATGGTAAGACGGCCGTCGCTCCCAAGGCGATGCGTAAGCGTCTCCGTGCGCTCAAGGGTGCCCATCACTCGCTCCTTCCGAGCGCGCGGATCAGAGTTGCCGCCTCGTCCGCAGTTACCTCGTGCCGGGCCAATCGCTCGAGCACTTCGCGGCGCAGCCCAACCGTCTCTCCGTTGCGGGCGGCTGTAGAGGGGTCGCTCGCGCCGTCATCCGCAACCGGCGGCGCGTCTCCCAGCCCCAGGGACTTGACCAGGGCGTCTATTCGGGCCCGGACCGTGGGGTAAGAGACCTTCAACTCCCGCTCGAGCTCTTTGAGGTTGCCCCTCGCGCGCAGGAAGATCTCCAATAGGGCCAGCTGCTCACGGCTCATCCGCCCGAAGCGGCCGACGTTGAAGTCACCCTCGATCGCCGTGCCGCAGCCCCGGCACTGCAGCCGGGTAACCGCGAGCTCGCTCGAGCAGACGGGACAGGTCGAGATGACGTCACGCGACATGGAATGAGCCTCAGATACCGAGTCATTTGCGGCGCCTCACCGAGTTGGTGTATCGCGTCGATTGCTACTATGCCATTTGCACTTTCTATTTGTCAAGGTCGCCTTGCCACTTTGATATATGGCCGCGACTATGCCTGGTTTCTCGCCTCGAGCCGGGACCGCAGGCCACGGTTGGCTCGAGGCCGTTCCGGGTTCCGGATGGCCTTCCGGCCCACGCTCCATGGTTCGGCTGGCGGGAAGCTCCTGGCGAGCGGGTATAGATTCGAGTCGACGGTCGCCCAGAGGGCACAGCCCTTCGACCGCCCGGAGGATAAATGGCAGGACGCGTCTACGGCTTCGAGAACCCGGACCGCTTCGTCGCCGGCGCGATCGGTCAGCCGGGCAGCCGCATCTTCTATCTGCAGGCCCGCGAAGGCGGCCGAATTACTTCGGTGGCGTTGGAGAAGGTCCAGGTCGCGCTGCTCGCCGAGCGTCTCACGGAGCTCATGAAGGAGGTCCGAGCTCGAGGGGCCGACATCCCGGACGAGCTCCCGGTTGGAGCGCCCGATCAGGCACCGCTCGACGAGCCGGTCGTCGAGAGCTTCCGTGTGGGAACCATGGCCATCGTTTGGGACGGTAACGACGAAACGATCGTTGTGGAGGCTCGCGAAATCGGCGAAGACGTCAACGACGAGCCGGACGAAGCCGTTGCGGAGACCGAGGACGAGGAAGACGACGACAGCGACCTGGTGCGGGTCCGCCTCCGGCCTCACCAAGCCCTGGCCTTTGCGCAGCGAGCCCTCGAGGTCGTAGCCGCGGGCCGTCCGCCGTGCCCGTTCTGCGGTCAGCCGCTCAATCCCGAAGGCCACATCTGCCTGCGCCGAAACGGCTACATGCACTGAGGCGGGGCGATGCTCGATCCCAGGAGTCTGACCCGCGCGGAGATCGAGGCCGTGGCCATGGAGGGCCGCCAGGTCGCCGGGCAACTCGACAACGAGACTGCGCTGAGGCTGCTTCGGGTCGGCGAGATCTCGGTCATCGGGCGCCTCATGAGCGCCTCCAACGGGACTTTCTTCTGCCTCGTGGACGGCCCGGGCGCCGATTCGCAGCAGACGTTGACGGCGACCTGCGTCTACAAGCCCGTCCGTGGCGAGCGGCCCCTGGTCGACTTCCCCGACGGCAGCCTCGCCTGTCGCGAACTGGGGGCCTACGGCGTCTCGGTCGCAAGCGGCTGGGACCTCGTTCCCCCGACCGTCCTGCGAGACGGTCCGCTCGGGCTCGGCATGGTGCAGCTCTGGGTGGAAGTCGATCCGGGGGTGGATGTGGTTGAGTTGGCACGCCTCGACCTGCCCGAATTGCGGCGAATCGCCCTACTCGACGCCGTCCTCAACAACGCCGACCGAAAAGGCGGACATCTATTGCCGCTCCAGGGCGGGAAAATCCAGGCCATCGACAACGGCCTGTGCTTTTCAGTCGAACCGAAGCTCAGGACGATCTTGTGGCTTTGGCGAGGAGACCGCCTCAACGAGGATGAGATTGCCGTGCTGCAGCGGCTGCGGGCGGCGCTGACCGGCGATCTTGGTGCGGAGTTGAGCGACCTGCTGGCGCCCGCCGAGGTCCGGGCCACGGCCCGCCGGATCGACGCGCTACTTTCCCGAGGTCGGTTCCCGCTCCCCGACCGCAATCGGCCGGCGATTCCCTGGCCGCCGTTCTAGGCGGGTCAGACGCCACAGGTCCCTTTTGTCCGGGGCCCGATCGGATGGACATATTGCCCGATAGGCGCGCGGCCGCGCCACGACTACGCTCTGGGGTATGTCGACCCTTCGCAACCGCGGTTTGGGCGGACGCTTGCTCGCCTCCGCGATCGCAATCGCGGCGCTGACTCTGCCCGGCGGGGCCGCTGCCGGATCTCGGACCGCCCCCGTGGACGTCGGCGTCCCTTCCGTCGCCGCCGCGCTGCCCGGAGTGCCGTCGTCCTGGCCGTCGACTCACCTTGAAGTCGGGCTTTCCGACTCGCCCAATGGCGCTGCCGCTCTTCACGCCGGCGGCGCATACAAGTTCCGCTACCAGTACCTGTGCGGCGGCGTGAATACGGGATCCGGCTGGTCGACGTGGAACGCCAACGCCAAGTTCGCGGACTACTACGTTGACGAATCGGTCGCTGCGGGGATCACGCCGGTCTTCATCTACTACCAGCTCCTCCAATCCAGCCCGGCCGGTGGCGCGGAGAACCAGGCCGACCTCAACAACCTCAAGAACACCGCCACGATGAAGTCCTACTGGGCCGATGTCCGGCTCATGTTCCAGCACCTGGGCGCCTACTCCCAGCCGATCGTGGTCGACCTCGAACCGGACCTGTGGGGCTACATCCAGCAGGCCTCGAGCGGAGACAACGGCGCCAGCGTCCCGGCCGCAGTCACCAGCAGCGGCGACGCCGACGTTGCCGGCCTGGCCAACGACGCAACGGGTTTCGCCAAAGCCTTCGTCAGGCTCCGCGACAAGTACGCCCCCAACGTCCTGCTCGGCTACGAACTCAGCATGTGGGGCACGATGACCGACCCGCTCTCGCAGAACGTCCCACTGTCGGCGATTGCCGGCCTGGCCGCCCGCTCGACCACGTTCCAGCAATCGCTGGGCGCCACGTTCGACCTCGTCTTCACCGACCCGGCCGACCGCGACGCCGGCTTCGACCAGTACATCAACGGCGACAGCGGCAACAGCTGGTGGGACGCCACCGACTTCGACCGCTTCAACCAGTACGTGGGCGAGTTCGTCCGGGGCGTGGGGTTGCGCATGGTGCTGTGGCAGATACCCCTCGGCAACACCAGGATGCGGGCCATGAACAACTCCTGGGGTCACTATCAAGACAACCACGTTGAATGGTGGTTCGACGATGCGACGGCCTCCCACCTGGCCGCGACCGTCGATGCCGGCGTGGTGGCGATGCTCTTCGGGGGCGGCGCCGGGGGCACCACCTCCGCGTTCGACACCATGGGCGACGGCGTCACCAACCCTGCCGCCATAAACGGCAACAGCGTGACCTCGTACAGCGCCGACGATGACGGCGGCTACTTCCGCCATCAGGTTAATGCCTACTACGCGGCCGGGGCGCTCGAGCTCTCGGGCGCAGCTCCTTCGAGCCCCGCGAGCGGCACGTACGTCGCCGTCGATCCGAAACGGCTCCTCGACACGCGCTCCGGTCTCGGCCTGGGCGGCAAGTTCGTGTCGCGCTCGCCGCGGACGTTCGTCGTCGCGGATGGAAACCCAGTCCCCTCCAGCGCCATCGCCGTGACGGGCAACCTGACCGTGACCGGGCAGTCAACCGGGGGCTTCGTCACGCTCGGGCCCACCGTGGGGTCGAACCCGGCCTTCTCGACAATCAACTTCCCCGTCGGCGACAACCGCGCCGATGGGGTAACGGTGGCTCTGGGAGCCGGGGGCACGCTCCAGGCCGTGTTCGTGGGGACCGCGGCGAATTCCTCGACCCAACTCATCTTCGACGTGACCGGGTACTTCGCGCCCGACGTCGATCACTCGGCTTACCACCCGCTGTCGCCATACCGGGCCCTCGATACGCGGCGCGGGACCGGGCTCGCAGGTGTCTTCGCAGCCGGGGCGCCGCGGACGTTCGCTCTGGGCGACGCCGTCCCCGCGGCCGCGGAAGCCGTCACAGGCAACCTGACGGTCACGGGTCAGACGAGCCGCGGTTTCGTCTCAATCGGTCCGGCGGTGCCTGCCAGTCCGACCTTCTCGATGCTCAACTTCCCCGTCGGAGACGATCGCGCCAACAACGTGACGGTGAAGCTCGGTCCGAGTGCGACGCTGCAGGCGGTCTACGTGGCCACGCCGGGTGCCACCACGCAGCTCGTGTTCGACGTGACCGGTTACTACCTGACGGGCGCCGGCGGCGCGATCTACGTGGCCATCGCACCGGTCCGGCTCGTCGATACCCGCATCGGAAAGGGGCTCCCACATGCGCTGCGGCACGGCTCGGTCGGGGCATTCTCGCTGGCTGCGGCCGTCCCCGAAGGAAGCGTCGCCGTCAGCGGCACCGCCACTGTCACCGGCCAATCCAGCCGCGGCTACGTGTCGGTCGGTCCCGCGGTCGCCTGGCCCGCCCAAACGTCGACGGTCAACTTCCCGATCGGCGACAACCGCGCCAACGGCGTCGTCGTCCCCATCTCTGACACGCGGCAACTCGAAGTCGTCTTCGGCGGCACTTCGACCGCATCAACCTGCCATTTCATCTTCGACCTGACGGGCTACTTCGTCCCCAAGACCTAGGGCTCGCCGCAGCCCGCGGCGCGCACGCTGCGTCCGACTCCTGCACAATCGCCCGAGCAGCCGGCGCATTCGAAGGCCGGCCCGGAGCGAGCCATGCCTGCCTACATCGGAACGCGCTCGAGAATAATCGCCTCCGTGGCGATCGTCGCCAGCCTGGCGACGTTGCTTCTCCGCGTCGCCGGCGCCGAGGGCGTAGTCATATTCGCCGTCTCGGCCGTCGGGCTGGCCGGTCTCGCGGCACTCGTGGGCGAGGGCACCGATCAGCTCGGTCACCGACTTGGATCCGGTGCCACAGGCGTGCTCCAGTCGGCTCTCGGCAACCTGCCCGAGTTGTTCATCGGCATCTTCGCTCTGAAGGCCGGGCTGGTGGACGTGGTCCGATCGGCGCTCGTCGGTTCGATTCTGGCCAACACACTGCTGGTGCTCGGGCTGGCGTTCATTGCCGGAGGGCTGCGTCACGGCCCCCAGAAGTTCGGCACCGATCAGACCAAGATGATGTCCACGCTGCTCGTCCTGGCGGTCGCCGCGATGGTGATCCCGACGATCGCCGCGGGGCCGGGCGGGCCGGAGCACGGCCACGAGACCGAACTTTCGGTCGTGGTCTCGGTTGTCCTGCTCGTCGTCTTCGCCGCGAGCCTGCCCTTCTCGATTAACCGCGGCATGGTCGTTGGCTCGGCCGACTCCGCGCGGGCCGAGGCAGGCCCGACCACCAGTCGGGCCCCATCCGCGCTCTGGCCGCTGCCCGTGGCATTGGGCGTCCTGCTGGCGGCCGGAATTGGGGCGGCCTTCGTTTCGGATTGGTTCGTCGAGGCACTGCAGCCTGCCATGAAGTCTCTCGGCATGTCGGAGGCATTTGCCGGGCTCGTGGTGGTCGCTATCGCCGGAAACGCCGTCGAGAACGTGGTCGGCATCCAGGCCATGCTGGCCGACCGAGGCGATCTGGCGATCAGCCTGATCCTCAACTCGAGCCTCCAGGTTGCCCTGGCGCTCACTCCCACTCTCGTCCTGCTGAGCCTGCTGATGGGCGGCGCCGCATTGACCCTGACTCTCACGCCGCTGCTGATCGCCGCTCTGGCCCTCGCGACCTTGCTCGTCGCCCTGGTCGTGATCGACGGCGAATCCACCTGGTTGGAGGGTCTGGCCCTGGTCGGCCTTTACGTGATCGTTGCTGCCAGCGTGTGGTGGGGCGCCCCAATCGCCTAGCGCGCCGGGCGACTACGTGCCGCTCGCCACCTCGGGTCCCCATGGCGCCCGACGACGAGAGGCCAGGCCCCGACCAGCCCGACGTCCTCGCCGAGCTTTGCAGGCACGATCCGGACGCGCCGAGCCGGAACGGCAAGGGCGGACCTCTCGACCGCGGCCCTCGCGGGGGCAAGCCAACGCTCTCCCTGCCGCTCGGCGAGCGTTCCCCCGACGACGATCTTGTCCGGATTGAACGTATTGACCCAGCCGACGCAGGCCAGAGCGAACGCCAAACGCGCACGTTCCATCAACGCGGCGCAGACAATGTCGCCAGCGTCTTCGCCCTCCGCGACATCTCGACCTGTCAGGGGAGCCTGCGACTCGCGAGCAGCCAGGAAGTCGGAGCCGCCGGATTCGAGCGCGTCTCGCGCCTGGCGCGCCAGCCCCGAGCCGGAAGCGATCCCCTCGAGGTGACCGCGCCCACCACAACCGCATCGCGCGCCGTCTTCGAGGAGAAGCGTGAGGTGGCCGAGCTCGCCCGCCGTCCCATCCGGGCCCAATACAAGGTGTCCCTCGCTGAATATCGCGCCGCCCAGGCCCGTCGAAGCGGTGATGTATAGAAAGTCAGCGCAACCGCGCGCGGCGCCCAGCCAGTGCTCCGCCAGCGCGGCCACGTTTGTGTCCCGCTCGAGGTACGCCGGCAGCCCAAGTCGAGCCTCGAGTTCGTCGGCCAGTGGCGAGCCGTGCAGCGCCTGCACGTTGGGGGGATCGACCACGACACCGCGCCATGGATCGACCGGTCCCGCCGACGATATCCCGACGGCGACGACGCGCCCGCGGAGCGACGGGGGCAGCTGCGCGAGCGCCTCACGAAGCAAGCCCTCGCAGGTGGCGTAGACCTTGCCTTCGGCGCGTGGCCCGGTTCCCGCCGGGGTGGCGCTGGTGCTCCTGCCCAGCCTGGAGCCGTCCGGGAGGATCGCGGCGGCCCTGATCTGCGTTCCGCCGATGTCCAACCCGAGAACGACCATGCCGTCCGCCGCCCCGGCGCCCGGTCCTTCGGCGGTGGGCGCGGACGCCGGCACCACGCGACTCAATGGCTCGAGCGCTTCGGACGAACTCACTTCGGCGGCTGCGGACTTGGCGGCTGCGGACTTGGCGGCTGCGGACTTTGCGGCGGAGCCGCCAGAGGCAGCGGCCCGGCGGAGCCCGGCCCCGCGGAGCCCGGCCCGGCGGCGACATCCGCTTCTGCCGAGTGGGTCGGGTCGGGTCCTCCTCCCCCGTTGCCGTTTGGCGCCGTCCCGTCCGGAAACAGCTCCTGCAGCGTGACGTTGAGGGCAGCGGCCACCGGTACGGCCAGCAATCCGCCCAAAACGCCCCAGGCGCTCAGTCCGACGAGCACCGCGAAAATGGTTACGACCGGATGGAGATGCACCGCCCTGCCGATCACAAGCGGCATGACGACCTGATCCTCGAGCTGGCGGACGACGAGGTAGACGACCAGGACTGCGATCGTGACATCCGTGCCCCGGGTGGAGAACGCCACCGTGCCCGCAACGGTCGCGGCGATCAACGGCCCCACCAGCGGAACGATTTCCAGGAAGCCGCTGAAGATGGCGAGGATCAACGCGTAGGGAACGTGCAGGATCGGCCCCAGGATCAGATACAGGACCGCCGCCACCAGGCCGATCAGCAGCAGCTGGCCGCGGATCCAGCGTCCCAGAACGACATGGATCCGATGGCTGATCCGAAGTGCATCTGCGCGCTGAGGTCGGCCGAGAAAACGAAGCCCGAATTCTCCGAAGCGCCGGCCGTCGAGCAGGAAATAGAAGGTGACTATCAGCGCCAGAACGGTCTGAAGCGCGATGTCGACGGCCTGCACCGCCATATGCAGGGCATCCGACGGCGACACGCCGTGAAGAGACTGTTTGATCTCGCGGGCCAGGTCGTCCATCTTGATCTGCTGGCCGGCAATGTCGACGCTGTTGCCGAAGATCTTGTGCAGCGCCGAGCCGATGATGTCGTTGCCGCCGGCCGAGAGTTCCCGTAGTTCCGAGTCGATCCGGCTTGCGGCGACCAGCGCCAGCGCCGCGAGGGCGCCCAACACGATCACGTAGCCGATCCCGATCACGAGAGCTCGTGGAAGTCCCGTCCGAGCTTGTGCCGCCGTCACGACCGGCGAGAAGGCGTAGGCCAGCACAGCCGCCACAACGAACGGCCCAACGATCCCGCGGGCCAGCCAGAGCACCGCGATGACGGCGATGCCGAGCACCAGGAGACGCCACCGTCCGGCTATCCCACCGAGCGCTGAATCGGCGACGATCGGCTCGGCGGAACCCTGCGTGGGGACCGCACCTCCGTCGTCTCGGCTAGCCACGTTCCTCCTCCTGAGAGTGGGCCGCCCCTCGAAGCGGCGCGTTCTGTCGACCGATATGCGCAAGCCTACAGCCCCACGCCGCGCCGAGGCTTGGAACGATCCTGAGGGCGTGCGACCGCACGAGACGGGGCGTGATGGTACGCTCGGGGTATGGACGAACAGACCCCGGTGAGCCCGGCAAACGAGGCAAGCGAGGCCACGGCCGAGGCTGCGGCCGATCCGTCGACCGAGCCGTCGGAGGGCGCATCTGCAGGTTTCGTGGGCCGGATGGCTGCCGCTGCCGAACCTATCGTTGGGCACGTGGTGGATCCGCTTCACGAGCATGTGGTCGGGCCTGTGGCCGGGGCTCTTGGAAGCGTCCTAGGTGCTGCCAACCAGGCCTGGTCCGGGCGCGATGCCTTAGTCGGTAGACGATTGCGACGGCGGGCCAAGGAACCCCTGGCCAGCCTGTACGAGCTCTATCCGGAAGCGCGGTTTGCATCTCCCCACGAGCTCGGCCTCCGCTTCGTGCCACTCGAGGAGATTCGCGGCACGGCCGTTGCAGGAGCGGCTCAGCGCGGCGGCGACTTTCTTCCGCTCAAACCTCTCCGGGGCACGAATTGGGAGGCACGCTGGAACCGCATCCGCCAGGCGAACGATCGACTGATCCCGCTGCCGCCGGTCGACCTGGTCAAGTTCGACGGCGACTTCTGGGTCGTGGACGGTCACAACCGCGTCGCCACCGCCCTATATGCCGACGGCACCGGCCTGGACGCCATGGTCACCGAACTCGTGCCTCTCGACGGTCAGACCAGCGAGCGGCCTTCGAACCTACTCTCCTATTTCCCCGAAGCCAGCGAGATGCGCGCCGCGGCCCAGGGGCTACGCCCGGCCATGGGGATGCACTACTCCGAGCGCCCCTGGGATTCCGATCCGGACTCGGAGGCCGAAGAAGGCGCCGACGACGAACCCGCCGAGGACGCATCCGAAACGACCCCTGAGGCGGCGACCT
>CAZRUC010000021.1:0-15622 GCA_964603175.1 uncultured Anaerolineaceae bacterium | reverse complement strand
GTCGCGCCGGCGAGAGGACGACCATCCTTCTGGTAGACGATCACGCCCTGTTCCGGGTTGGGATGCGCAACATCCTCGAACGCGAGGATGACTTCGAGATCGTCGGCGACGCCGAGGACACTCGGGGCGCCTTCGACCTCTCGGTCCAGCTGTCGCCGGACATCATCCTGATGGACCTGTCGCTTCCGGCGCCGGGCGGAATCGAGACGACTCAGCGGATCAAGCGCGAGCTTCCTTCGGCGGGAATCATCGTTCTGGCCGTCAGCGAGGACGAGGACGCCCTGTTCGACGCCATCAAAGCCGGGGCCGCCGCCTTCATCCTCAAGGACGTCGCTCCCGACGATCTCGTCACGATCATCCGCCGTGTGGCCAGCGGCGAGTACTTGATCAACGACAAGGTCTTTGCCAAGCCGGCAGTTGCCAGCCGCGTTCTCAAGGAATTCCGCGAGTTGGCCATCTACGGCCAGGAAGCGGCGCCGATCTTCGCTCCGCTGTCCCCCCGCGAGGTCGAGATTCTCGACAACATCGCCCAGGGCATGACGAACAAGCAAGTGGCCTACGCGCTCTCGATCAGCGAGCAGACCGTCAAGAACCACATGTCCAGCATCCTGCGCAAGCTGAGCGTCAACGACCGCACCCAGGCCGTCGTCTACGCCATGCGACAGGGCTGGATCCGCATGCCCGAGGACTGACCAGCACGTGGCTATCGAACCGCTTCCGCTGCCACTCCTCGAGATCTCGGAGAGAGCCCGGCGCGAAGTCGACCTGCTGACGCGCGAGATCGGCGAGATCGAGTTGCTGGTGCAGCAAGCTCGCGCCGAGGCGAGCCGTCATGAGCAGAAACGCGTCCAGACAGTCGACAAGCTCCGGACCCTGCCCAGTGCCGGGAAAGAGGACGAGCAAGCGGATCTGAACGAGCAGCTGGTGGCAGTCACGAGACGCTCGGCGATCATGGAGTCCCAGGTCGACATTCTCGAGGGCAAGCTCAAGATCCTGGGCCGGTTCCGCGAGAGCCTGCGCCGCTATGCAGCCGAGCTGGATCGCGCATCCATCGGCGGCCCCATTCCTCAGCACGCCGCGGACAAGCTCGACACCGGCACTCCGCTGCCACCGGCCGTGTCGAGACTCATCCAGTCGGCTCAAGAGGATTTGCGGCGCGAGATCGCCCGGGCAATGCACGATGGCCCTGCGCAGAGCCTGACCAATATCGTGCTCCAGGCTCAGATCGTGGAGCGATTGCTCGAGCGTGACCCGGCGGCGGCCAAGACCGAGATCGGTGAGTTGGTCGCGATGGTCCAGCGCACGCTCGAGGCCACGAAGACATTCATCTTCGATATCCGGCCTATGGTGCTCGACGATCTCGGCCTGGTGCCGACGCTTCGGCGCGTGGCCCGCGACCGCGGACGCCGCGCTCAGATCCCGATCGAGTTCGAGTCTTACGGCCCGGATGGCCGGCTGCCGATGGACGTCGAGACAGCCTTCTTCCGCATCATCGACGAAATCGTGACCGGCTACCTGGCTTCTCGCCCCGACTTGATCTCGATCCGCCTGGAGTGGTCCGACAAGCTGGAGGCGCGCGTCGTCGCCAGGCGTGAGGACGCAGAGGAAGCCGCCGAGGAGGGGGAAGGCGCCGCGAGCGAGTCCACACCACCTGCCGGCTCGCGCCGAGGGCGGGCGCCCGAGCGAGAGCTCCCCGAAGCGCTCAAGGCCATGATCGACGAACAGCTCGCGGGATCGGCCCGCGCGGCAAAGAAGGGCCAGGCCATGTCATTGCCGGTGAACACCTGGCGCGAGGTCCAGCAGCGAGCCGAGACGATCGGCTGCACCGCGGAACTCGCCGATGAGGGTCGGGAAGTGATCTTGGTGAGAGCTAACCGTTGACCGATGGTCAGGGTCTCATGGAGCCGGATCCCACCCACCTGGGCCCACCCGTCGCCACCCTGGGCCGGCCCGCGCGCCAGGAGGGGCAAGGGCTCGTCGAGTACGGCCTGATCCTCGTCATCGTTGCGGTGGTGTGCGTAGTCTCCCTGGTCTTCTTTGGAGACCAGTTGTCGTCCCTCTTGCAACTCATCACGAGCGCAGTCTGAGAACTCTAGACAGGACACTCCCACTACGCCAACATGTAGGTGCTGGCTACCCAGCAAGGTAGACTCCTGCCAAGTCTGAGGGAAACCTTATGGTCGTTGACTCGGAAGGGTTTGCCCAGCCCCCGAGAGCCGGAAAGCCCACCCGCTCTCGAGACTGGCGCCGGTTCGGATGAATCCTTCCTAGGGGGCGTAGCCCATTGGTATAGTCGCGGTTCGGTCGACCGCGGCCCACTGTGTTGACATCTGTCACATATGCCCGGGAGCGAACGTTGTGAAGCGATCTAATCGAATCTTGATCCTGGTAGGCATTCTCCTCGCGGTGATTGCCTTCGTAGGCGTCCTAGCCATCGCCAACACCGGAGGCAACGGCGGCGGGACATCCGCGACGCCCACCCCGACCAAAGAGGCGACGACAGCTGTCGTGATCGCGGCCAAGGACATCACCCTGGGCTCGACGATCACGAACGACATGGTCTCGGTTCAGCAAGTGAGCCTGTCGCAGGCAGCCGCGTACGGAAACGACACCTTCACGAGTGTCGATCAGGTCACAAACAAGGTCGCGGCCACCGACATCAAGAAGGGCGACCCGCTCCACAACGGCGTTGACATCCTGCACATCACACCGGGATCCGTTGCCCAAGGTCAGACGATCTCCTCGACAATCGATCCGGGCTACGTGGCCGTTGATATGGAAGTCGACCAGATCAACGGCGTCGGCACTCTGATCGTCCCCGGCGACCACGTCGACATCATTCTCGCCGTCTATGTCGACCAGGTCGCCCTTACCGCGACCGACGCAAACAAGACGACCGTCACCCTCCCCGGCGGTCAGCAGGTAACCAGCAAGATGTTCTCCCAGAACAATAAAGTGCTGGCCACGCTGCTCCCGGCCGAGACTCCGGTTCCCGTGGCCGCCGGCGCGGCAGCCTCCGCCACGCCTGCTCCCTCCGCCTCCCTGGGCAGCGTCAGCAACAACGGCCAGCACATGATGGTCATCATCCAGGTGAAGCCGGACGTGGCCGAAGTCATCCGCTGGGCGCAACGGACTGAGAGGACGGACCCGCAGTCCTACATCGATCTTTCACTTGCGCTTCGATCGCCCAAGGACGACAGTACGCCGGACGTAACGACGCTCGGTGTGACCTTCTCCGAAATGGTCACTCGATACGGCGTCCTCCCACCCGACCCGCGCGGAATAATCCCCGCATCACTGGCCGCTGGGATCAAGTGGTAATTTGCCTCGCCGCACGCGGCAGGGGCAATCACGAGGGGCCGAGTCGATCGGCCCCTCGGATATCTTTCAGGCGAGACGTCCCCAATGACTGAGCAGATCAGAGTCCTGATCGTCGACGACATCCCGGAAACGCGCGACCACCTTGCCAAGCTGCTCGGCTTCGAGCCGGACGTAGAGGTGGTCGGAGCCGCGGCATCGGGTGCCGAGGCGATCGAGCAGGCCGGCAAGCTTCTTCCCGACGTCATCCTCATGGACATCAACATGCCTGACATGGATGGCATCGCCGCCACCGAACGGCTGTCGAACGAAGTCCCGAGCGCGGCGGTCGTGATGATGTCCGTCCAGGGCGAGGCCGACTATCTCCGCCGCTCGATGCTCGCCGGCGCACGCGAGTTCCTGGTCAAGCCGTTCAGCAGCGACGAACTGACCGCCTCGATCCGGCAGGTCTACATCCGGGAGCGTGAGAAGGCCGGCCGAATCGCCGCCACCCCGATCTCGCGAAGCGGAGAATCGAGCGAGGCAGGCCTCGTGGTCGCTGTCTTCAGCCCCAAAGGTGGCGTCGGCCGTACGACGGTCGCCGTCAATCTGGCTGTCGCGGCCGCCGCGGAACTGGGCAAGAAAGTCATCGTGGTAGACGCATCGTTCCAATTCGGGGACGTCGCGGTGCTGCTCAACTTGAGCCCCAAGAACAAGTCCATGGCTGAACTGGTTCAGGAGCTGGACAGCAGCCATGACGCGGACTCGGTCGACACGTATACGGTGGCGCATTCCTCCGGCATCCGGGCCCTGCTCGCCCCTTCATCGCCGGAGATGGCGGAATTGATTACTCCCGCCGGAGTGAAGCGCGTGCTGGAGATCCTGCGTCAGCGCTACGACCTCGTAGTCGTCGATTGCACAGCGTGGTTCAACGATACAACGCTCGGTATCCTGGACCTGGCAGATGTCGTGCTCACAGTCCTCACACTGGAGATCACGAGCATCAAGAACATTCGACTTTTCCTGGAGGTCGCGGAGCAACTCGGATACGAGAACAAGATCCGTCTCGTTCTCAACCGAGCCGACACGACGTTGGGCATCCGGGTAGCGGACGTAGAGCACTCTATCGGCCGCAAGGTCGACAACACCATCGTCAGTGACGGGCGCGCCGTCGTTTACGCGCTCAATCGAGGGGTCCCATTCGTGCTCAGCAATCGGGAGGCTCAGGTTTCGCAGGACATATTGCGGCTAGCCACGGCTGTGGCGGGAAGCGCAGAAACGCGCGACGAGGAAAACGGCAAGGTCAGCCAGCAGCGCAAGTCGCTGTTCGCGTGGCGATGAGCGCCCTTCGGGGCCGGCAAGGGGTGTAGGCGATGTCCCTCCTGAAGCGAATCGAAAGTGCCCGACCCGGCGTCGCGCCTGGTCCCGCCGCACCGACCGGCCCCGCTGGCGGGCCTCCCGGCCAGGCCGGAATGACTCCGCCCCCGGCGGGTCAACGACTCCTGAATCAGGCCCCGGTTCGGGAATCCCTGAGAGAAGTCAAGTTCCGGATCCAGTCCCGGGTCATCCAGGACCTCGATCCCAAGCTCGATCTCGCCAATCAGGTCGAGGTCAGGCGTCAGATCGAAGAGATCTTCGGCCGGGTCATCGACGAGGAGGGCTTGGCCCTGACTCGCGCCGAGCGCGTCCGAATGCTCGAGCAGATCACGGACGAGATCATCGGCCTGGGACCCTTGGAGCCTCTCCTTCGCGACGACACCATTACCGAGATCATGGTCAACGGCCCGCGGCAGGTGTATATCGAGCGCAGCGGCCGCCTCGAGTTGACCAACGTCGTCTTCCAGAACGACGACCACGTGATGCGCATCATCGACCGGATCATCGCCCCGATCGGCCGTCGCATCGACGAGTCGAGCCCGATGGTCGACGCTCGCCTGACCGACGGATCGCGCGTCAATGCCATCATTCCCCCGCTATCGCTCATCGGCCCCGTCGTCACGGTCCGAAAGTTCTCGGCATCACCGTTTACGGTGGACGACCTGATCAGGTTCGGCACGGCCACGCCGGAGATGTTCGACTTCCTGCGAGCCTGCGTCGAAGCACGGCTCAACATCTTCGTCTCGGGCGGCACCGGTTCGGGCAAGACGACGACCCTAAACGTGCTTTCGTCCTTCATCCCGAACGACGAGCGGATCATTACCGTCGAAGATGCCGCCGAGCTACAGCTCCGGCAGGAGCACGTGGTTACGCTCGAGTCGCGCCCACCCAACATCGAAGGTCGCGGTGCCGTTCCGATCCGCGAGCTGGTTCGTAACTGCCTCCGCATGCGCCCCGATCGCATCATCGTCGGCGAGTGCCGAGGCGGCGAAGCCCTGGACATGCTCCAGGCAATGAACACCGGCCACGACGGATCGATGTCGACGGGCCACGCAAACAGCCCGCGAGACATGCTCTCGCGACTCGAAACCATGGTTCTGATGGCAGGTGTGGACCTGCCGCTGCGGGCAATCCGCGAGCAGGTTTCTTCGGCCGTGGATCTGGTCGTGCACCAATCGCGGCTCAAGGATGGCACCCGCAGGATCACGAACATCACCGAGGTCCAGGGCATGGAAGGCGATGTAATCGTGATGCAGGACGTGTTCGTGTTTGAACAAACGGGCATAGCCGAAGGCAAGATCCAGGGCAGGCTCCGCCCGACAGGGATTCGACCCAAGTTCGTCGAGAAGTTCGAAGTCATGGGCATCCATCTGCCGCGCGGCCTGTTCGGGTTCGCGTAGGAGCGGGAGGCGGAGGCGGAGGCGTCATGCCAGCAATCATTCTTGGACTGGTCCTGGCCGTCGGGATCATGATGGTTTTCATCGGGCTCGCATCCTCACGCGGAGGATCAGGCATCAGCGTCCGACTCGAGCGCTATGCGGCGGGCAAGCCGGAAACCCCGGCCGGTGGAAGCAGTTCGTCGTCGGCCGGTTTGAGCGAGGTCCTCGCACAGAGCGTCGCGCTGGCCCGCATCAACAAGATCGTCGAGCAGCGCGACTTCGGCATGAACCTTGCCCGGGAGATCGCCAGAGCCGACCTGAAGCTCAAGGTCAGCGAGTACCTGGTCATCTGGGCTTGCGCGATCCTTGGCGTTCCGTTCCTGTTCCTGGTTCTCGGCGTGGTGCTCGAGCCGTTGAAGTCGCCGATTGCGCTCCTCGTCGGGGCCTTCGTGGGCTTCCTGATCCCGCGGTTCTGGCTCGGCAGGCGCCGCTCTTCGAGGCTCGGCGCCTTCAACAAGCAGCTGCCCGACACGATCACCCTGATCGCCAATGCACTTCGAGCAGGTTCGTCATTCCTCCAGGCGATCGAGATGGTCGTTCGGGAGGCGCAGCCGCCCATCACCACTGAGTTCAGCCGCGTGGTCCGCGAGGTCAACCTGGGCCTCGCCTTCGACGCCGCCCTCGAGAACATGGTGCGACGTGTCCGTTCCGACGACCTGGAATTGATGACTACCGCGATCACGATCCAGCACCAGGTCGGCGGCAACCTCGCCGAGATTTTGGACTCCATCGCATTCACTATCCGCGAGCGTGTCCGCATCAAGGGCGAGATCAGGACGCTCACGTCTCAGCAACGCCTGTCGGGCTACGTGGTCGCAGCCCTGCCGATCGGCCTCATCGCTTTCTTGTTCGTTCTGTCACCGGCCTTCATGCAACCCATGTTTGAGAAGCCCCCGGAGATCGCCGGTCTGCCGGCCGGCCTGGTCGTTCTCGCCGGCGCCGGCGTAATGATGTTCATGGGTTTCATGGCCATCCGACGCATCGTCGACATCGAGGTTTGAGATGACGCTCCCGATCATCCTCGGCGGCGTGCTCGCCCTGGGAATCCTGCTCCTATTCATCGGACTGGCCAGCCAGGGCCCAATCGATCCGGTCCAGGCTCGATTGACTCAGCTGGGCTCGATGCAGGCCCGAAACCTTGAGGAGCTCGAGCTCCAGGCCCCCTTCCTCGAGCGGACGATGCGCCCGTTCCTCTCACGCCTGTCGCACACCGCCAGTCGAGTTACGAGCGCCTCTTCGGCGGACTCGATGGAGAAGCGGCTGGCACTGGCCGGCAATCCGGGGGACATGCGTATCGCCGACTGGCTCGGGGTCAAGGCATTGGTCGCCGGGGCCACGGGCGTAGCTCTTTTCCTTCTCGGCGAATTGATCATCAACGACAGCCTCCTCGCGATTTTCGTCGCGGTGATCGGCCTTGGTATCGGATATATCCTGCCCGAGTTCTGGTTGGGCAGAAGGATCGGGGCTCGCCAGAAGATCATCCTCAAGATGATCCCTGACGCCCTGGACCTGCTGACGATCTCTGTCCGGGCCGGTCTCGGCTTCGATGCAGCCCTCGCCAAGGTGGTTGAGAAGCTGCCCGGGCCACTGAGCGACGAGTTCAGACGAGCTCTGGCCGAAGTCCGCGTGGGCAAGGCGCGCCGGGAGGCCCTCCGCGACATGATCCCGCGCACGAACGTCCAGCCGCTCTCCAACTTCATCGGCGCCATCATCCAGGCCGAGACACTCGGCGTATCCATCTCGAAAGTGCTGCAGATCCAGTCCGAACAGCTCCGCATCGAGCGACGCCAGCGTGCCGAGCAGTTGGCCGCGCAGGCACCTATCAAGATGCTCTTCCCGCTGGTCGGCTGCATCTTCCCATCGCTTTTCGTCGTCATCCTCGGCCCGGCGGTTATCTCGCTCATCAACAACTTCTCGACCCAGTGACCAGGACGGGGCTGGTGGCTCAAAACACCAGCCGCGGGGTCTTGCTGGCGGAGCGTCTCGAAGACGGGTCGTCGTTCTGGGCCAAGTTCATGGGCTTGATGGGGCGGCGATCGCTGCCCCAAGGGGATGGTCTATGGATGCCCGGAGAGAACGGCATCCATATGCTGTTCATGCGGTTCCCCATCGACGCGATTTTCGTTGCGCCGCCACCGGACGGGCGAGACGGACCACGACGAGTGATTGCGCTGCGGCGATCGCTCCGGCCGTGGCTGGGGGTGGTCTGGCAGGTCGGCGGCGCGAAGGGGGTGCTGGAGTTGCCCGCCGGTACGATCGAGGCGACCGGAACAGTCGTTGGCGACGAGATCGTCATCGAACCTCGACGAGGGTGACGCGGGTGAGCCTGAAGCCAGCGGCGGATAAGCGGGGCGCCCTAGAGTCGCCGCATGCCCCCGAGTCACTCCATCCTGGACATAGCACTGCCGGCCTTCTGCGCCGGCTGCGACGTCGAGGGTTTGGCTCTGTGCGGGTCCTGCCGCAGGACGTTGGACGTACGGCTCTCTCTGCCGCCCGGCGTGCCCCTGGGGCTCAAAGCTACGATGCCGCTGCCGTTGGCGCAGTTGGAGTGGTGCGCCCCGTTTTCGGGAGTGGTTCGTTCCTCGTTGCACCGTCTCAAGTACTCGGGCGAGAGGCGCCTCGCCGTGCCGCTGGGAGAGGCGATGGCCGCGCGCTGGCGGACCGCCGGAGCCGGCGGCGAGTTGCTCGTTCCAGTTCCGGTCCACGCCTCCCGGGCTCGCGTTCGTGGCTTCGATCAGGCGGTGCTGCTGGCGCGCCAGGCCGCGCGGGCCCTCGGCATACCGTTGCTGGTGGCGCTGGAACGTTCTCGGAATACTTCGCCCCAATTCGATTTGGGGAGGAGCCAGCGTTGGGCCAACGTCCACGGGGCGTTCGCCTTGCGCGGACCGACGGACGCGTCGGCGGTCCGGGGCAGGTGGGTCGTTCTAGTGGACGACGTCGTAACGACGGGATCGACGCTCGTGGCATGTGCCGACGCACTTTACGAGGCCGGCGCCGTCGCGGTTTCTGCTTTGACGGTCGCCCGAGAGCGCTGAACGGAGTCGATTCCCAGACTTGCCGTAATGTGGTGGCGGTCCACTTAGAAGCCCGCGTCGCTGCCGGCCACCCGCCGGCCCACGATGCGCAGCGCGTTTTCGGAGGTCGGCCGTGAGGATGATCGTCAAGGGCAAGAACGTCGAGGTTCCGGAATCCGTGCGGCAGTACGCCGATCGGAAGATGCGTCGGCTCGAGCGTTTTCAGGACGAGCAGTCCGAAGTCCTGATCGAGCTGTCCAATGAACAGCACCGAAGCACTACCGACTCGCACATAGTCGAGCTGACCCTGGTCGTAGACGGTCAGACTCTCCGCAGCCACGCCACGGGTCCGACATATCAGGCAGGGCTGGACGCAACTCTGGATCGCATCGAGCGCCAGGCCGTGGACCTCCGCGAGAAGCCACGCGGGAAGAGTCGGCCAGAGGCCGCCAGGGCCCGCCAGATCGTGGAGGGAGCCGGCGAGGCCGTCAGTGAACCCGCCGGTCCCGACGAAGAGGCTATGGTGTCCCAAATCGTCAAGACGAAGCGTTTCGCGATCGAGCCCATGTTCGAAGAAGACGCCGTCGAGCGAATGGAGGAGCTGGGCCACCTCTTCTTCATCTTCGTGAACGCGGAGACCGAGAAGCTTTGCGTGCTCTACAAGCGCAAGACCGGCGACTACGGACTCATCGAGCCGATGATCGGCGGCCAGTACACGCTCGGCCGAGCCGGCCATAAGGCCGGCTGAGGTCAGATTGTCAGGTCCTCGCCGCCCAGAAGGTTCCGTTCGAGTCGAGCTGCCCGGGGGTCGTCGAGCCGGCGCCCATCTGCCATTGAGCCTGGGCCTGCCCCGAGTGGCTGAAAGAGCCGCCGAGATCGGCGCATCCGCGCTCCAGCTGTTCAGCGACAACCCCACGGCATGGAGGCGCCGCGAAGGCCCACCGCCCGACGCGGCTTCATTCAGGGTTCGCCTTGCGGAGCTCGACATCGCTCCCGTGGCGATTCATGCCGCGTATCTGGTCAACCTTGCCGGACCCGACGATGAGCTGTTCGCACGCTCGGTGCATGTTCTGCAATGCGAATTGGCGGTCGCGCCCGGTCTGGGCGCGCGCTATGTAAACGTGCACGCAGGTTCGCACCGTGGCTCGGGTGCAGAAGCAGGCGTGGCGCGGCTCGTGACGGGCCTGGAACGCAGCCTTGCGGACAGCCCGGTCATCGCCGGCGCACCCGTGCTCGTCCTCGAGAACTCCTCGGGCGGAGGCGACACCCTCGCGTCGACGATCGATGAGATGGCGGCCGTCCTCGATGCCGCGGGAGCGCGAGGCATCGACGGACGGCTCGGAGTTTGCCTCGACACGGCGCACCTCTGGGGTGCGGGCTATGACATCTCTACCCCGGCGGGGATCGAGTCGTTGCTTTTCGAGTTCGATAAAGCAATCGGCCTGGCTCGCTTGCTGATGATCCACTTCAACGATTCGCACTCGGGGTTGGGGTCGCGGCACGACCGGCACGCCCACATCGGCGAGGGCCAGATCGGCATCGCCGGAATGGCACACCTGCTCTGTCATCCGGCCCTGGAGCACGTTACGTTCATGCTCGAAACACCGGGCATGGATGACGGCTTCGACCAGATCAACATGGCCAGGATCGCCGACCTGGCTGCCGGCCGCGAGCTCACGCCGGGACCTGCCACGGACGGCGCCCCGAACGCCCGTCGCCGGCATCCGCAACCGCAGCCATGAGCCGGCTTGCCGAGGCTTTCTCACGGATCGCCGGCCGCCTTGGAGTGGGACTGCGCGAGCTCGGCTGCCTGGCTGCAATCCTGGTCGGTGCTTCGGCGTTGCGGCTCGTGGATCTGCCGGCCCGCGGCGGGTGGGACTCGGACCAGGCTCTGGACATGGTGGCCCTGCGCACGGCGGTCACAACGGGCCAGCTTCCCGCGCTAGGCCCTCAGGCGAGCTGGGTGGGCGGGGTCTTCCATCACGGGGCTCTCTTCTACGACCTATTCCTGCCCGCGTACTGGCTGGGCAGCGGAGACCCGACGGCCGTGGTACTCGAGACGGCGTTGGCCGGCCTGGTCGTCGTGCCGATCGTGTGGTGGATTGCGCGATCGATCGGCGGCACCGCGGCAGGCCTCGCCGCAGCGCTCCTGGCCGCAATCTCGGCCAGCCTGATCGGTTACTCGACCTTCATCTGGAACCCCACGCCGGTCGAGCCCGGCGCGGCTCTTGCGTTCCTTGGAGCCTGGCAAGCGTGGCGAACCTCGCGGCCGTGGTGGTGGCTCGTGGCGGCGGCAGGCTGCGCGGTGGCGATGCAGTCCCACGTGACAGCTGCGGTCATTGCCTTGCCGATGGCGGCCGCGTTCTTCCTGACCCTGCGGCGCGGCCCTGCCGGTCAGCGACTTCGGATCATGGCGTGGGGGCTGGCGGGGGTCGCGCTGGTCGTGGTTACGTACCTGCCGCTGATCGCGTACGAACTCGGCCACAATTTCATCGAAACGCGTGGAATCCTGAGCTACTTCACCGGGGCGAGCGCGACGCCCGCCCATGACCCGCTGACCCGAGTCATCTTCGCGGCGGTGCGAATACTGGCCTGGCCGCTCACTCGCTGGCCGCTTGTAGATTTCGTCCCGGCATTCCTACCGGCACTGACGGTGGCCGCGGCCCTCGGCATCGGCATCGTGTGGCTGGCGCTCAGAACACGGCGGCAGGCAAGCATCGCCGGCGCCGCCGGCGCCGCAGGCTCGGCCACCGGACCGGCGGCCACCGGACCCGGGAGCGCGGCAGCGCCCGGCACCGACGCAACCCTAGAGGCCGAAGGAACACGCTTCGTCGAGGGCAGCCTGCTGTTGTTGATTCTGGCCCTCGGCATCGGAGTGCAGTCCGTCTCCGAGGTCCAGGAGTTGCCGACCGAGCAGTACCACATCGTTGCCGACCCGCTCGTGCTCGTGGCGGCAGGACTGGTCATCGGTGGCTTATGGCGAGCGGTTCCGCTTCGCTGGCCGTCCTGGAGTTCGCGATTGGTCGCGGCGATCGGTTTGGCCGCTCTCGTCTCCTGGAACGTCGGCCACTGGCCCCCAATCACCTCTCCCGACGGTGGCTGGCCCGCAGCGCAATCTGCCGCTACGAGGCTGGAACACGATGCGGCCGGCACTTCCCTCGGCGTCGTGCCCCTCTTCGAGGCCAAGGGAACCAGCGCCTACGCGTATCCACTCGAACGCGACGGCGTGGCGCTCGTAGACCCGGACCAGGCCACGACCGTCGTGCTGCTATGCGACACGTTCTGGCTCGATGGCTGCGGAGGCGCTCAGGAGGACGGCTGGGTCGGTGCAAACGCAGCCGGTCGGGGGCTGCATATGGTGGATCGGTTCGCTGCCGCCCCGGATCGCCTGCTGTCGGTCTACAAGCGCGGGCCCTGACCTCGAACGGTGGCCCGCCCGGCCCGGAACGGCTCGGGGATTAGCCGGCGTCGCGGCTGGATCGAGCTCGAGGCGGAATCTGGTGTGACATCGGATGAAGGCTGCGGCCTGCAATGGCCGACAGGACCGGTCCGTCACGCCGATCGTCGAGTATGCGGCGGGGCTCCAACGGTCGCTCATCCGCTCGCGGGCCGGCGTAGGTGCGGCCGAAACGGCGCATCCGAACCGCGAGGTAGTACTCCATTACCTGGCGCACTTGCGGCTCCGACAGGATCTCGTCGGCACGCAAGGCGTATTCGACGCGCGCAGTCGGGTTCGCGGCGCCCGATGCGACGGCCCCGAGGTACTGCGGCGCTTCGTCGTCGTCGCGGATCTCACGCAGCCCGCGGGCGAGCTTGGTCGCGGTGCCCAGCGAGGGCATCCGATCGCCCCGTATCAGCCGCGAAATCGTGGAGTGATCCACCCCAGATTGCTGCGCCAGCTGTCGCTGCGACATCTTCTTAGCCTTGAGCTGGGCTCGCAGCCACTCATTGAAGGCTCGTCCGCTCTGTCCGGCCATGCGCGGTTAGCTCCTGAGTCCAAGGCCTCTGCCCGGATACTGAAACTATCGGTTCGGCGGGACCGATCGTGAATGACCTTTTCGTACCGAGATGGAGCAACTGTCAGCCGCAACGGCAAGGTGACGGCAAGGTCGATGCGTGGCGCCGGGACGTCAGACGGAGACGCCCGCCGAATCCGTCACGATCTTGGTGACCCGTTTCGCCGGTTTCAGCTCCACGACCTCCATGCCGCCGCCCCGGGGCTTGGACGAGATCATGTAGGCGATGCCGCCCAGGACCACGATGGAGAACACGCTGATGGCCCGGTCCACGAGGACGATGGCCGCGGCATGCGTCCCAGACAGGCCGAAGGCCCCGGTCAAGACGCCGATCATGCCTCCCTCGACGACCCCGATCCCGCCTGGGGTGAGCGGCAGCGCCGTCAGCAGAGAGCCGATGAGGGCGACGAACAAGGCGCCGGAGAAACCCAGGTCGACGCCGAAGCCCAGGGCGCGAACCACCAGGTACAGGCGCAAGGCTTCGGTCAGCCAGATCAAGCCCGTCATCAGGCCCAGCAGCGGCATGCCGCGGGCGCCCACGGAGCCAAAGACGCCTTCCTCGAAGCGGTCGTAGAACTCGACAACGCGATGGGGCAACGGCAGCAGGCCGATAACTCTGCGACCGAAACTGCGCATCACGACCAGCGCCACGATCAGCAGAACCACAACGACCACGCCCACGGTCAGGGACACCTGGGCCGCGGCCGGGAGATTGTTCAGGTGGTCCCGGAAATGCCAATACCCGGCCAGCACGCCGAGTGCGGCGACGGCGATCAGGTCCAGGATCCGTTCCATGAAGACCGTTCCGAGCGTTCGAGTCGCGGAGACCGGGCTGTTGAGCTTCAGCAGATACGCACGGTAGAGGTCGCCGAGCTTGGCCGGAACGATGCAGTTGACGAGCCAGGAGAGGAACAGGATCTCCGTGCCGTCCTTCACCTTGACCTTGTAGCCGGCCCCTCGGAGAAGCTTGGTCCAGCGCCAGCCGCGCAGCGGGAAGCCGAGATAGTAGATCCCAAAGGCGAGCAGGATCAGCCATGGATTGGCACGAGCGATATCGCCGGGCACGTCCCGCAGCTGGTCCCGGTTGAGAACGACCGCGATCACGATGATGGCCAGCGGAACGGCGATCGACAGGATCGTCCGGGGCTGCCGCAGGCGTCCGATCAAGGACATCTGCTCGGCCGGCGGAATCTCGACCGAAGCTTCGGGGTTGATCAGCGCGTCCGCTTCCTGCCCCAGAGACTCGCCGACCGGGTGGCGATGATGCTCCGCCTGGTCACTCACCGGTTTCTCCCAATGCTCTCCTTCGGCCGGCGTCGCCCGTTGCCCGTCAGCGACTGGATTATCTTCGCTAGCGGGGTCCATGCCCGCACGTAATAGCTGGCGCGACCGGGTCTCATGTCCACGCTGGCAAGTGCGGCGAGAAGGCCCTCGGGCGTGCTCGGGTCGCCTGTCAGCACGTTGTAGGCGACCCCCACCTCCAGGACCGTATGAGAGTCGGAGGCGGCAACACCCGGAAGGTTGTGCCCCACCGCGAATAGTGCCGCCTTCTCGTTGGCGGAGCTGCCCAGCACGCGCGCGTTGTATGCCTCGACCCAATCGATCTTATCGGCGATCGACTCCAGATCCGTGCCGTGGCGGCCGAAGCCGCGTCGGGCGTCGAAAGGATGAGGAATACCGACGAGGCCTCCTTGCTCCCGAACAGCGGCGATCGTCTCGATGGCGGAGAGCCCGGGCGGGACCGGGTCGTGCAGGAAGAGGGCGATCATGTCGCCGTCGACCGAGTTAACCTCCTCGCCGACGATCAGGAAGAGGTCTTCGGGCGCGGCATCGCGGGCCTCAATCGCCGCATCGATGCGGTCGTGGTCGGTGATTGCCAGGTGGGTCAGACCACGGGAAGCGGCCGCTCGAACCACGGCATCCGGATTGGCCAGGGAATCGAAGCTCGCCCGCGTATGGCAGTGCAAGTCGACGAACGCACGCCGGGCGCCGGCGCCGGCCTGGTCCAGGGCCACGAATCAGCCCTGCTGACCGAGAAACGGCCTGAAGAACTCGAAGTGCTCGAGCGCGATCCCCGTTCCGAGGGCGACGCATTGCAGCGAATTGTCGGCCACGTGGCACGGGACGCCGGTCACCTGGGTGAGCAGCTTGTCCACGTTGCGCAGCAGCGACCCGCCGCCGGACATGACCATGCCCTTGTCGATGATGTCGCTCGAGAGTTCCGGCGGAGTCTGCTCCAAGACCAACCGTACCGCGCCGATGACCTGCTGGAGCGGCGGCTCCATGGCCTCCATGATCTCCGAGCTGGTCAGGGGGATGGTCCGCGGCAGGCCGGCGATGAGGTCGCGGCCGCGAACTTCCATCGTGAGCTCCCGCTCCAGCGGCAAGGCCGTCCCGATCTGGATCTTTACGTCCTCGGCCGTCCGGTCGCCGATCATCAGGTTGTACTTGCGCCGGACGTAGTTGGTGATGGCCTCGT
>CAZRUC010000020.1:14223-15791 GCA_964603175.1 uncultured Anaerolineaceae bacterium | reverse complement strand
CCCTGGACCTGCTCGTTCATGGATCAGCCCACCCTCACAGCTGGGTCCGCATGATTTCCTGGTAGGCCTCGATGAGCTTGTCCCGGACGTCCACTCCGGCCTTGAGGCTGAGCGAGGCTTCCTGCATCTGGAGCATCACGGTGCTGAGGTCGGCCGAGCCGCCGGACGCGAAATTGGCCATCGACGAGTCGGCCGCATTCAGCTGACCGTTCAGCTGGTTCAGGGCATCGCCCAGGGAGTTCAGGAATGAATCGCCCGGCGCCGAGGTTCCGCTGGCGGACCCGTCCACTGCGCTCGCGCCCGATGCAGCCCCGACGTTCGACATCGGTGAGACTGAACCGACCCCGGACACGCCCGATATGGATGAGATTGCGGAGATGGCGCCGATGCTCATTTCGAGTTCATGCCCTTCCGAGGTCGAGCGCATCGAGCGCTTGCTGTTTGGCAGCCTGGGCAACTGTCGCGTTGACCTGGTAAGAGCGCGCCGCGCCCATCAGATCGGTCATCTCGGAGGCGACATCGACATTGGGATACATGACAAAGCCATCGCCGTTCGCATCCGGGTTGGTTGGGTCGTAGACGCGCGTGTTCGGGCGGGCGGGGTTGACGATCGCAACCGCCGTGACTCCCTGCTGCGCGGGACCGGAGCCCATTTCCTGCGCCTGGAAGACCACTGCCTGGGCCTCGTAAGGCACGCCGTTTGGGCCTCGAGTGGACTGGGCGTTGGCTAGATTGCTGGCAGCGACGTCCATGCGCAGGCGCTCGGCGGTAAGGCCGGAGGCGGCGATGCGGATCGTGTCGAAGACGCTCATGTCCTGGCTTCCTCGGCTAGGCGACTGAACTCGTCGGGCCTATTGCCGCTCCTGGGACTCATCGGTAACCGTTCGCATCTTCGGTTGGTCGGGCCGCGCTCGGTATCGGTGAGCACCCTCAGACCCGGTTCCATTGGTACCGCCGGAGGATGCAGGCCGACCCTCCCCAAGCGGACCGACCGAGAGGGGGCCTGAAGAGGGGTATCCAGGAGGACGTGGCTGTCGAGCGGATGCCCGGCGGCACCCGCGGGAACTTCGCCGGCCATACACTGGCGTCACCTATGGAAGACCGGAACGTCGCCCGCCATCTCGCGGGCGCAGAACTCTGGGCTCGAGTCGACGACGCCGGCGAGTGGCTTGGCGGAGCCGCGCGCCGCTCCGACGTCTCCGTGGACGGCACCCCGCCCAACCCGGCTCCGTATGCCGTGGCGCTCATATCGGGCTGGGAAGATGGAGAGCCCTTTTGCGCCGCCATCTGTTCCACCGACGTGGGACTGAAGTTTTGTCGTCGTTGCCCCGAGGAGCTTGCGGCCCGCGTGTTGGCGACGGGTCGTCCGGCGCGAGGCCGCTGCCGGGCGGGCGGGCGACTTCTCGGTTTTCCCGCGCCTCGCGGCTCGCGCACCTTCGCAGCCATCTTGCGAGTGGCCGCACCCCGGCCGCGGGAAGCAGCCGCGGTCGCGGACAAGACGCGAGTGGCACCCGCGGCGCTTCGCCGGGCCGCCCGCCAGGCGCCCCCGGCCGACGGTCGCGCGGCTC
>CAZRUC010000020.1:0-14123 GCA_964603175.1 uncultured Anaerolineaceae bacterium | reverse complement strand
GCGGCGCTTCGCCGGGCCGCCCGCCAGGCGCCCCCGGCCGACGGTCGCGCGGCTCTCGCAGCTGCACGAACACTCCGCGATCCGATGCGGTTATTCGAGTGGCAGATCCAGCAACGTACCCGCGGCTCGGACCGACGCCGGACCGCGACGGCGGCCTTGGCTCAGATGGTCGCCACGAGCGAGGAGTTCTACGAGCTCTACAGGGATTCGGAACGCCAGCGCCACGAGCTCGAGCGCAATCAGCGGCGTCTGGACAGACTGGCCCGCCAGACTCTCCACGCCAGCGATCTCGAACGTGCCCGGATCGCCCACCAGATCCACGACACGGCGGCGCAGTCGATGGTCAGTGCCTTTCGCTTCCTCGACGCCGCTCGAGCCTACGTAGCCGCCCATCCCGGCGAATCCGTAGACGGTTACCTGGAGTCGGCGTCGGATCGCCTCGTGACTGCGATCAAAGAAGTCCGGGCAGTCCTCGCCGACCTGGTTCCCCCCGGCCTCGAAGAGCTCGGACTCGCCCAGGCGATCCAACATCGTATGGAGAGCCTGGCCGCGGAATCCGGGATCGAGATGAGCATCGACGGAAGGCTGCCAAGGCTCGACGACTGGGTCGAGCAAGCGCTCTACGGCATGAGCATCGAGGCCTTGACGAACGCGGTCCGTCATTCGCATGCGGCGACGGTACGAACCGAGCTCAAGGTCAACAGAGGCCGCGCCGTCATTACCGTCCACGACGACGGCCACGGCTTCGACCCGGCCGCGGCGGAGCGCCGTCGAGCCGGCGGGGGTCTAGGCTTGCTCGGGATCGCCCGCCAGGCTCGCTGGCTCGGCGGAGCGGCCTCGATCCGAAGCCGGGTCGGTGCCGGGACGCTGGTGCGGATTTCGATCCCAATAGCCCGACACACGAGCACGCTGCCGGGATACCCTGAAGCCGGGACCGAAACCGACCGCTCGAGTAAGAACGGAGATGGTAGGGCGTGAACGAGACCGCGCGAGTACTCCTCATCGACGACCACGAGATGGCTCGCCGCGGCCTTCGCGCCATGCTTTCCGCCGCCGATTGGATCGAGGTTGTCGGTGAGGGCGACTCCTGTGAGTCGGGGCTCAAGCTCGCCGAAGAGCTGAAACCCGACATGGTGCTCCTGGACATCCGCATGCCGGGCCTCGATGGCCTGGCGTGCCTGGAACGAATCAAGGCCCGTCACCCGAGGATGGCGGTCGTGATCGTGACGCTCTACGACGATCGCCGCTACGTACTGGAAGCGATCCGGCGAGGCGCTTCGGGCTACCTGCTCAAGGACGCGACGACGGCTGCGGTCATCCAGACCCTCCACAACGTTGCCAACGGGCAGCTTGCGGTCGAACCGCAACTACTTCGCGAAGCGCTCGCGGCAAGGGAGGAAGCTCCCACGGCCGGCGAATCCGCCCGGCAGCGCGCCGAGCAATACGCCCTGACCCCCCGCGAGCATGACGTGCTTCTCCTCGTAGCCGAAGGGCTCACGAACAAGGAGATAGGCGGTCGCCTCTCTATAACCGAGGACACAGTCAAGAAGCACGTCCAGAACATCATCTGGAAGCTGCGGGCGGCAGATCGAACCCAGGCTGCGATCATGGCGCTCAAGCTCGGCCTGCTCGAATCGCCTTCCTGAGGTTGTGCCGGTCGAGCGCCGCTCGACCTGGTAACCCGCGCTGAACAGGCACAGCGGCTCGATCTGGTGGCCGCTGGCAACAGAATCGGTGAAATCCCTGTCAGGGATTGCCCCTAAACCCTCAAGTCGTTCCGAGCCACCCCGATCCCTAATTTACTGATGGCTACCAACGACCTGCTCCCAACGGCACTCGTCACGACCGGCACAGCACCGGCGGCGATCCACTCGTTGTCTCCCTCGCAGGGGACCGTCGGGCGGGATCGCTTCGGCAGAAAGGCCGGACCGGACGTTTCCTTCAAGGGGCCGGATGGGATGACCGAGGCTTACGCCGTCTTCTCCATCGATCCTGAGAGCCGAGATCTCAAGGTGACCGTGGTGGATGGCCAGGGACGCATCATTCGCACCGTTCCGTCGAGCTCGGTTTCCCAGATGATGGAGTCGATGGACCGCTACCGGCCGGGCTGATCGCGGTCAATCGAGCTCCATTCCCGGTTCCCGAATCGAGTTGCGCCTGCCGACGATCGCACCGGCGCATCGGCAGCCGTTCAAGTCCCGCCCGCTCCCAACCGATGCCCCGACAGGATCGTCAGTGGTCCGCCACGCCGCGGCAAGCGGCAAGGCCAATGGATGCGGACGTTATGACAATGCTCGCCCTCTCGGAAGCCGGAGAGACCGTAGTCGCAGGCACGTTCTCGCGAGCGATGAAGCGCGCCGGCGAGGCCATGGGCGCGATGAGCGGCCAGGTCATCGAAGTCCAGACGCCGATCCTCCGCCGCTGTACCGCCGCGGAAGTCCTGGCCATCGCGGGTGGCGGCGATGCGGTGGTCCTCGCCGTCTACGTCGGGATCAGGGGTTCGCTGTCCGGCCACTCGCTGTTGATCTTCTCGCCTGGTGATGCCCATCGGCTGGCGTCGATCCTCCTGGCCGGTTTGCTAGGCCCGGGCGAGCTTCCGATCAAGGGCGGCGATGTGCTGGACTTCGATGAGCTCGAGCTCTCCGCCCTCCAGGAAGCCGGAAATGTCACGATCTCGGCCTTCCTCAACGAGCTCGGCATGCATCTCCACGAGCCCGTACACCCCACTCCACCCCAGGTTCTGATCGAGATGGCCGGCGCCGTGCTGGATGCCGTCCTGCTGGACCTATGCAGCGAGGTCGATCAGGTGCTCGCCGCCAGGACCACGTTCAGCGAAGGCGGTCTCGCGATCGACGGTACGCTTCTCGTCCTGCCTCGCGCCGATAGCCTCCCGGTTCTCCTGGATGCTCTCGGAGCGATTGGGATATGACTCTGACCCAGACTCCCAGCCTGCTCGTGGCCGGAATTGGCGAGATGGTCCTGAGCTCCAACCCCGATGCCCAGCTGGTGGCATACGGCCTGGGCTCCTGCATCGCCCTCGCGGCCTGGGATCCCAAGGCAAAGGTTGGCGGCCTGGCCCATTTCATGTTGCCGAACGGGCAGGCCAATGGATCGAGCCCCGTCAAGTTCATCGACGGCGGGTTGGACACATTCCTGCGCGCCCTCGAGGCCAGGGGAGCGCTGCTGAGTCGCTGCGTGCTCAAGGCGGCCGGAGCGGCCGCGATGCTGACCGTAGGCGACGGTCTCGCGATCGGCAAGCGAAACGCCGAGGTGATGCAATCGGCGCTGTCCGAGCGGGGGCTGCAACTCACCGCAACCGCGCTCGGAGGCAATTCCGGTCGAACCGTTCAACTCGGCGTGGGTGACGGCCGACTCCTTATCAAGAGCGTCTCTTCAGTCGCCGAGCTTTAGCGACACCGTGTAGTTGTAGGAGCCCCTCGATGGCTAAGATCCTCGTCGTCGATGACGCGGCGTTCATGCGCCTGCGGGCGGCGAAGCTGCTGGTCGAGGCCGGCCATCAGGTCCTTGAGGCCGAGAACGGACGGATGGCCGTAGAGACATACATGCGCGAGCGGCCGGATTGCGTCCTCATGGACATCACCATGCCTGAGATGGATGGCCTCGAAGCACTCGCCGAGATCCGGGCCAGAGATCCCCACGCGCGTATCGCCATGCTGACCGCGATGGGCCAGCAGGCCATCGTCATGGACGCAATCAAGCGTGGGGCTCGAGACTTCGTGGTCAAGCCGTTTGCGCCGGACCGCGTCCTCGCGGCGGTGAACAAGCTGCTGGCCGCCTAGCCGGACGCCCCGGATCGAGAACTGCGATGGGTCTGACTCGCGTCCTCATCGTCGACGATTCGGCGTTCATGCGTCATGCGCTGGGGCGACTTCTGAACGAGGCCCCCACGCTCGAGGTCGTCGGGGCCGCCTGCAACGGGGTCGAGGGCCTCCGGATGGCGAGCGAATTGCACCCCGACGTGATCACGCTCGATGTCGAGATGCCGGTGCTCGATGGGCTGGGGATGCTCAAGCGGCTCATGGTCGAGACGCCGACACGCGTGGTGATGCTGTCGAGCCGGACGACGTACAACGCCAAGGTCACGCTCGACGCCCTCGAGTTCGGGGCGATCGACTTCGTCCCCAAGCCATCGGGCTCGCTGTCGATAGACATCGGGCGCGTTGGTGAGGAGCTCGTCGGCAAGATCGAGGCGGCGGCGGGAATGACTGAGGCCGCGTTCCTGCGCCACCGCCAGGTCGCAGCCATGAACCTGATGCTGGCCGGCGCGCACACACCTGAGGCAGCGCACGAGAGACACGCGGCCACCGACACGCTTGCCGCCCGGTTGAAGGCCACGGCCGCGACCGGACACGCCACGAGAGAGCCTCGAAGCGGTTCTCGAGTGGCGGCCCAACGCCTCGTCGTGATCGCCGCATCCACGGGCGGCCCGATGGCCCTTCACAGCGTGATCAAAGGCCTGCCGGCTCACCTCGGAGCCGCCGTCGTCATCGTCCAGCACATGCCCCCGGGCTTCACCGCTTCGCTGGCTTCTCGACTCGATTCGGCCGGTGAATTGCGCTGCTCTGAGGCAACCTCCGAAGACGTTCTGATCGAGGACGAGACCCTCGTTGCCCCGGGCGATCGCCATATGCTCAGTTCGAGGACCGGGCACATCCAGCTCGCCCATCTGCCCACCGTGAACGGGGTCCGTCCCGCCGCCGACGTGACCCTTCAGTCCGTGGCTCCGATCTGGAAGGAGCATCTCTTGTGCGTGGTGCTCACGGGCATGGGCTGGGACGCGCGGGAAGGGGCTCGGGCAGTCAAGCAGCATGGTGGCACCGTGATTGCACAGGACGCCGCCACCTCGACCATCTACGGCATGCCTGCCGCCGTCGCGGAGGCCGGCCTCGCCGACCGGATCCTGCCGCTCGGAAAGGTCGCGGCGGCGATTGCGGCCTGGTGCCGGGGCGAGGAGCTCGAGCGGTGGGGTGACGAGCCGGCCGCTCACCACGATCAGCGGTTCTCGGATGGGCAGCGTCTGGCCTCCTGACCCGGTCGGATATCGGGGTTGTCCCCTACTCACGCTGGACCGTTCCATGCCGATACCTAGTTCGACAGCCCGCAGCCGGATCGCGTCCGGCGCGTGACAAAAGGAGAGACGTGTCGTGGCCGATAAGCCCAGGTCCAGCGGCAGCGGTCGGTCGGGCGAGTTGCAGATCGTGGTCTGCGAGCTTGCGGACGAGCACTACGGCCTGGACATCGCCAAGGTCTTCGAAATCATCCGGCACCAGCCGATCACGGCGGTGCCCCGTTCCCCGCGATTCGTCAAGGGAGTGATCAATCTCCGAGGTCGCATCATCCCGGTCGTGGACCTTCGGGAGCGTTTCGGGATGCCGGCCGCAGAGCCGACCAAGGAGACCCGTATCGTAGTCGCCGAGAGCGCAACGACCCGAGTCGGCCTGATCGTGGACAGCGTTTCCGAAGTTCTTCTCGTCCCGACCGAGGCGGTCGAGGCCACTCCCGAAGTGGCCGCCGGTGCCGATGCGGAGTATCTGCGCGGCATCGCAAATCTCGGCGATCGGCTGGTCCTGCTCCTCGAGCTGGCCGGCCTGTTTGGTATCGAGGACCAGCGCGCACTCGCCGGAGCTGCATGAATATGAGAGTCCAAGTCGTCAACCGATACGTAGAGTCTGCCCTGAACGTGATCGCCAAGGAGACCGGCCTCAACGCCGTTCGAGGCGGTCTCCTGCTGGAAGGCAATCCGTACACCACCGAGGACGTCACCGCGATCATCGGCGTGGGAGGGATGCTATCCGGCTCGCTTTACCTTTCGATGTCGGAGCCGACCGCGCTGAAGCTGATGAGCGCGATCCTCGGTCAGGAAATGACCGAGCTCGACGATTTGGCCCAGAGCGGCATCGCCGAAATGGCGAACGTGATCGCCGGCACGGCGGGAATCGATCTCGCGGCGGAAGGTATCCAGACCACGATCAACCCGCCCATGGTCCTCGTCGGACAAGGCGCGCGCCTGATGATGGTCGAGATTCAGCGGCTGGTCGTGCCGCTGACGACCAGCTATGGCGAAGTCAAGCTGCACGTCGCGCTCCGAGAGGCCGCATGACATGCACCTGACCTTCGATCTGCAGCCCGGCGACGACCGTCTCTTCACGGACGAGTCGCTGGAGCAGATCGAGCGCATCGAGCAGGGCCTGCTCAAGCTCGAGCACGAGTTCGATGCCGGCGTGGTCAACGAAGTCTTCCGCGCGGCGCACACCCTTAAGGGTTCCGCAGCCACGATCGGCCATCGCCGCCTGGCGGAACTGACCCATGCCATGGAGGATCTCTTCGGGGCATTCCGAAGCGGCGCCCTCTTCGACGTCGGCCCGTTCGCCGATGTGCTCCTCGCCACGATCGATGTTCTGCGCGCCCTGGTAGCCGAGATCCACGAGGGCGAGACCCTGACCGACGCCCCGGAAGCGCTGACATGCCGGCTTCGCGAGTTGCTCACGGAGGCAACCGCGGCAGTCGCCGGCGGGTCGACCCCGCACGAGCCAGCGGCGCGTCCCAATGGAATCGCCGAGATCGGCCGCGTCGCCGTCGCGCCACTGATCGACCGGCTCCTGACCGAGGCGCCGCTGGGGTTCGAGGCCCGGTCGATCGTCGTATGCCGGGTGGACCCCGCAAGCGACTGGCAAGCGGTACGGCTCCTGCAGCTGGTCATGGAGGCCGAGGAGAGCGGAGTGCTGGTTGCCTCCGCCCCGGAACGCAACGAGATCGAGAGCGGGCTCGGATCGACTCTGCTCGCGATGCTCGCGAGAGGCCGTCCGGTCGAGCTCGCCGACTTGTGCAAGCGGCTCGGAGCGATCGACGAGGTCGTCGGCGTGGAGGTTGTGGCCGCCCCGGTTTCCGAGCAAGTGAACCAGATCGTGGCTGCCCCACCGAGCCGAGACGTGTACGGTCCCGAGGATCCCGTTCCTCCACTGGCCGCCGAGCGAACGGACGACCACCTGGAGGCAGGACCCCCGGCCGAGGCGGAACGACGTCAGGCCGACCTCGGCGCGGAGTCGCGGGGCCTTCCGCCGGTCGAGCGGATGACCGTGGCAGGCGACAGGCTCAAGGCAGCCCAGCAAACCATCAGGATCGACGTCACCAGGCTCGACGAGCTCATGAACCTCGTCGGCGAGTTGGTCGTCCACAAGACCCGTCTGCAGCAGAGCGCTCAGGACCTCGCAGCCCGGCTCGGCGACGACCCATTGGCCCGGCAGGCGGACGAGGATGCGCAGCAGTTCGCCCGGATCGCCGGCCAGCTCCAGGACCAGGTCACGGGGCTCCGAATGCTGCCGATCGAAACCGTCTTCAACCGCTTCCCAAGGGTAGTCCGCGACATCGCGGCCCGCCTTTCCAAAGACGTGCAGCTCGTCATCGAGGGCAAGGAGACGGAGCTCGACCGCTCGGTGCTCGAAGAGGTCGGCGATCCTTTGGGCCACCTGGTTCGCAACGCCCTCGACCACGGCATCGAGTCATCGGAAGAGCGGCTCAGGCTCGGCAAGCCGGTGCCGGCCACCGTCCGCCTGGCAGCGCGGCATACCGACGGTCGGATCCTCATCACCGTCGAGGACGACGGCCGCGGTATCGACCCGGAGGCCCTCCGGCGCGCGGTCGTCGAGAAAGGCCTCATGACCACGGAGGCGGCCCAGGCGATGACCGACGCCGACGCCCTTCGGGTTGTGTTGATGCCCGGCTTCTCGACCGCCAGCGTCGTGACCGAAGTGTCCGGTCGGGGCGTCGGGATGGATGTGGTCCGCAACAACATCGAGCGGCTCGGTGGCTGGGTGGAGCTCAGCAGCACCCCAGGCAGCGGGACGCGCGTATCCCTTTCGCTGCCGCTAACCCTGGCGATCATCGGCGCGCTGCTCGTCAAGTCCGGGTCCCGCGTTTGCGCGCTACCGCTCAGCGGCGTCCTCGAGACGCTGCGCATCGAGCCGAGCTCGCTGGCTCGCGTGCGCGGCCACAACGTTCTGACGCTCCGAAACCGGGTCATTCCGGTCGAGCAGCTCGACAGCGCACTGGGCGATCCGCCGCGTGCGCTCCTGGCCAACGACCGTGGCTTCGTGAACCTGGTCGTCGTCCGTTCACGTGGCAGCGAGATGGCCCTGGCGGTGGATGCATTTGTCGGACAGCACGAGATCGTCCTGAAGTCGCTCAGCCAGGTCACGGGCGACCGCCGCGGGTTGGCCGGCGCGACAGTCATGGCCGACGGCAGCGTGGGCCTGGTCGTGGACATCGCGGCGCTGCTCGAGAACAGGGTTGCGAACGGACGACCTGCGCCGCTGCAGCCCGCTCATCGAGTCGCCTGATCGCGGTTGCGCTCCTAGCCCGCCACTCCCACGGCCACGGAGACGTCCGCATTGAGCGTGCTCCAACCGCCCAACAGCCTGATGAACTCCCGGAGCAGCTCGTCGTTGAACTGGCCGCGCATCACGACACGCATGATCCTGAGGGCCTCGAATGTGCTGACGGCCGGCTTGTAGGGTCGTCGGGAGGTCAGGGCGTCGAAGGCGTCCACCACCGCGACGAGCTGGCTATCCAGGGCGACCTGGTGCGGTAGCCGGTTGCCGGGGTACCCCGACCCGTCACAGCGCTCGTGATGCTCGGCGATTATGTGCGCGTAAGAAGGTGCGTACCCGAGCGCCCGGATCACCATTTCGTATCCGGACTTGACGTGGCCACGCATCACCTGCCACTCGGTCTGATCGAGCGACGCGGGCTTGTCGAGAATGGCCTTCGGTACACGGTTCTTGCCCAGGTCGTGGAGAAGGCCGCCCCGCGCCACGTCCTCGATGTGGGCGGCGTTCCCCAGCCGCATGGCCCGGGCCAACGCGATCCCGTAGACCGCGGTGTTGATGGCATGGGTGTGCGCCGCCATTTGCTTCTGCATGTTCACGACCATCGCCCGCGTGAGGTCGTCGTCGTCGAGGAGATGGTCGGTAATCGCGTCGATTGTCTGCTGGGCCAGCATCAGCCGGTCGTGATCGAGGGCCCGATCGTGGGTGTAGATCGGGGCCAGGACCTTGGCCGCGATCGAATACACGGTCCTGGTTCGGTCGAGCACCGATACGCTGCGGTTCTCCAGGACGTCGGGCAGCGACGCCGCGAGGGCGCCGCGGAGCAGGTCTGAGTCCACGTCGCGGACGAGGAACGACATCCCGTGCTGGGTCCGGGCGATGATCTTGCGCAGGTCGCCGCCCTCTGCCGCGTAGAGAACGGGCCGGGGCCCCCGGCAGATGTAGAGGTCGCACGGAAGCGTGGCGATATCTGCCAGAAATCGGGCCCCCACGGGTTCGAATCCTGGCGGTGCCGAGGTGATGACCGGTTCGAGTGCCATGGATGCTCGCACGCTGGACGGGGCTTAGTGCCGATAGAGGTGTCGGGCGCCGTAGCGGTCGCCTTGAGATATCCGGCAGGCAGGTCAAGCCGGGACGGCCCACGTCCGATAACTGAAAGATGGAGACTCCGCCGCGTTCAGAGCGGCTCGTTCCCCTGCCCGGATTCGTGACCGTCCCAGAGATGGACGAGGCGGCCTATGAGCGCCTGGCTCGGGAGGTCAGGAAGCTCCTGGGCATCGACCTCACCCAGTACCGTCCGGCCCAGGTCTGGCGTCGCGTGAATGGCTTTGCCGCGGCCAGAGGGCTTGTCGATCCGGACGCCCTGGTTGCCGGCGCGCGCCAGGACGCGGCGCTCAGGCAGGCGTTCCTGGACATGCTGACCATCAACGTCAGCGAGTTCTTCCGCAACCCCGAAGCCTGGGACAGACTGGTCGAGAGGCACCTCGGGCCGATGCTCCGGAATCAGCCGTCGGTCAGGATTTGGAGCGCCGGATGCTCGCTCGGATACGAGCCGTTCACGCTCGCGATGCTGCTCCAGGAGCTGGCCCCGGAGACGGCCGCCTACATCCTGGCGACCGATCTCGACGACACGATCCTGTCGAGGGCACGCGCGGCCACATACACCGAGGCTCAAATGGCCGGTGTCTCCGAGGCGCGACGCTCTCGATTCTTCGTCCCGAACGGCGACAGATGGGAGATTCGGCCGGAGGTTCGGGCTCTCGTGAACTTCCGCCGCCACGACCTGCTGCGGGACCTCTACGAGCGGTCCTTCGACCTCATAGTTTGTCGGAACGTCGTGATCTACTTCACTGAGGAAGCCAAGCTGACGCTGTACACGCGGTTTAGCGAAGCGCTTCGATCCGATGGAATCCTCTTCCTCGGCGCGACCGAGTCGATCCTCAACGTCAACTCGGTCGGCCTCGCGGCCGCGGGAGGCACCTTCTACAAACGACTCTGAACCCCCGGGGCCAAGCTGCCCTGCCGATGGTCCTGCGGCGTGGTCCTCCCTAAGACCATGCAAACACCGCATGCCCGATTACCCAGAAGTGCACTACTCTCGAACCCCATGGGTAGTCCCACACAGCTCCATTCAGGAAGAAATCGCGCGCCGTCGGTGCTGATCGTCGACGACGACGAGTACGTGCACGGTGCCCTGGAAGCGGCCCTGCGCGGCCTGCACGTTCGCCTCCTGAGGGCCCACACGGCGGCTGAAGGAGAGGCCCTGGCGCTGCTGCACCGGCCAAATCTGGCGATCGTCGACGTCGGGCTACCGGACCGCGACGGATACCGCCTCACGGCCGACATGAAGGGCGCGCCCTCACTGGCTGGGATGCGAGTCCTGATCCTCACAGGCCAGTCCCCCGACCTGGCTGCCGCTCGCAACGCCGGAGCAAACGACCTCATCCTCAAACCGTTCCGTCTTCACCAGTTCCTCGACCTGGTGCGCGAGCAACTCGACATGAGGGAGCGCGACCGTGGACCTCTGCCCGCCGTGCTGGCCAGGGGGGCCTAAGGCTCCCCCACTTCCGTAGGTGACTAGTGCCGGAAGGACGGCTCGCCGCCGTCGAGAGCGCGAACGATTCGTTCGTCGTTGAGCAGCCGCAGCTCCCGACGGATCTGCTCGAGCTGACACTGCAACGAAATCAGCAGCTCGCGATCGTCGATCAGCAGCCGCTCGAGGCGTCGCTGGATCGACCGGACGGAAATCGGACTCATGGTCGCGGCGAGCGTCTCTGCAGCGATCTGCTTCTCCATCGAGTTGGACTCCGCCGCAGAGATCATCGTCGCGCCCCACCCGCGAACGATCCCGCACCGGCCATCGGCCTCGATGCCAGTGAGGCTCCGACCATCGGTTGAGGCTCGAAATCCCGTGCCGTATCGAATAGAGCGGACCGGGGGCGAGACGCGATCTCCTGCCAGGCGTCGAGGAGGCCTCGCAGAACCTGGACGGCTTCCTCGGTCGGCTTCGGCGTCTTGGAGACGTTTCCGTCGACCAGGCGACGCAGGACGAAGTCGTAGAGCTGATCGAGTTGTACCGCGATAGGGCCGGCTGAGAGATCCAGGGAGCCGCGGAGTGCCGCCACGATCTCCTGGCATCTGATCGACGAGCGATGGGCTTGCTCGATCTCATTTTGCTCGAGCCAGGCCAGGTGCTGCGCTCCAAAGCGGATCGCGCCCTGGTAAAGCAGCACGATTTGGCCGGCCCGACTCGCGCTCGCGACCTGGGCCGTTCGGTATGTAGCGGTGGGATCGAGCATGAATGGTGGCCTCTAGGCTTCCGGAACGGAGGACGCCCGGGTGGCGGCTCCACCTTAGGTATCGGCTCGGGTGAGCTCTCTCTTGACCAATCGTGGCTTCCGGTCACCACCTGGGAGAGACTTCCCGGCGAGTTCGGCAGGCACGCTTCCGCCGAGTTTCGGGCGCGCCGAAGCCTCTTGGGATTACCGGGATGGGCCGCGGATTCAACCCCGCAGGTCGACTCGAAGCGCGCCGGTCGGCCGTTCCGCTACGACTTGGACGAACTCAGACCGCTGCCGGACGAAGAGGTCGTGTAGCCGAGAGTGGCCGCTATCTGCGAGGACTGGGACTGGAGCTGGGCCAGGGTCGCCTCCATCGAAGCGAATTGGGCCTCGATCATCGCCTGGTAGTTGTCGATCATTTCCTGGCGGGAAGTTTCCTCGCGGTGGAGGTCGCTGATCTCACTGCCGAGACCGACGGTTTGTGACTGCACGTAGGACTTCGTGCTATCGGGGTCTTCGACGCTCTTGAGCTTCGCCAGAAGGGCGGACAGGGGGCCCGTCGAACCGTCGAGCAGCGAGGCAACCCGACCGGCGTCTGTGTTGAGGGCGGCCGTCAGCTTGTCCGTGTCCAGCTGCAGCCGGTCGGTCGTGCCGGCTACCGATCCGATGGCACCGGTGTTGAGCCCGATGGAACCGAGTGAGGTGTAGGTGCCGCTCCCGGAGGACCCGAAGAGGGTCTCACGCAGGCTGAGGTACAGCGATCGGATGGTCGAATCGGACGCCAGCGGCCCCGAAGTGCCGGCCGTCCCACCGGACTGGCCGGGCGTGCTCGCAGTCAGCTTGTCGAGCGTGTCGCCGAGCGCATTGAAGCTCGTTATGAACGAGTTGAGTGCCGTGGCCACCGCCGCCTGATCGACGCCGATCGTCAGCCCCTGCTCCAGGCCGAGCGGGCTCTGCTTGAGCAGGTTGAGAGTGACACCATCGATGGCGTTGGTGACGGTGTTGCTGATGCTCGTGATCGTCCGCCCGTCGACGGTCACCTGAGCGGTGGCGCCGATCTTCTGCGCGTTGGTCGTGCCTGGGGCGAGCTTGAGGGCCGAGGCCAGGTTGTTGCCGCCGGCATCCTCGATGTCGATCGCAACCGCGCCGGTGTCCTTGCGGGTCAGCACGAGCTGGTCGTTGGTGCGGTCGACCGAGGCGATGACACCGGCCGCCGAGTTGTTTATCCGGCTGATCAGGGTCGACATCGAATCCTTGGTCGTGTCGTAGGCGATGTCGACGCCGTTGATGGTCAGGACGCCCGTCTGAGTTGAGGTGAGCCCGCTGAGGCCCGCGTTGTCGAGCACGCCGTTCATTCGCGCTACACCCAAATTCGTTGACCCGGTCAGCGTCGGGTTGAGGGCGTTGGTCGCTTTGGCGGAGGCGATCCCAAGCATGCCCAGCGCGTTGCTCGAGTCGCTGGCCACGCCGAATGAGAGCGAATGCAAGGCGTCGTCGGCACCGGCGACGGTCAGCTGAAGCTTGTTGCCCACCACGGAGAACGTGGCGGTGGCATCCGGTGAGCTGTTCGGACCGGCGGCTCGCAGCTGATCCTCGATGGCGTGGCCGAAGCCGTCCATTACCTGAGCGAGGGTCGTCGTCGTCGGGTCACCGACCGTGTAGTGAACGATGACTCCGTCCACGATGGCGCTGATCTGGCCGGCCGTGACGCTGCCGGGCAGGTTGAGAGACTGGAGGGTCTTGGATGTGTCGCTCGCTGTAACGGGAGCGCCCATCGACGTCATCGAGACCGCCTGCGTCGCTGTCGCCAGGCGATCGACCGAGATCTGGTATTGGGAGACGGCTGAGCTCGCGGCGGCCGTGGCCGTGAGGACGGAGCTGTCGGCCGACGTTCCGATGCGACTGGCGCCGGCGGCCGTAACGGTGAAGGTCTTGATCTTGGCGACGACGTCGTCGAGAGCCGTGCCGAGCGTGCCCAAAGCGGTCTTCTGGGCTGTGAGCGTAGCTTCCTGGTTTTGGAGGTCCGTAAGCGGCTGCTTCTGGGCGGACATCAGGGCGTCGATGATGCTCTGGGTGTTCAGACCAGATATGACGCCGCCAAACTGGACAGTCGACATTCACGTTCTCCCGGGGACGCCCGTTCGGTCACCACGCATTCTGATGTGGCCATTCGAGGTATCGGCTTCGTGCAGCGGAAGCTTGAGCCGCGGCCTCGTCGTTCGCCACCGGGGTTCACCCCAAATCGCTAAGAAGCGTCGAGGAGCTTTCACCTGGCATTCCCGATCGAACCGGTCCGGGAGTTGTAGGTGTGCATCAGCTGGCGGGTACTGGCAAGGCGGCCGCGTAGCGAGTCCATCTCGATCCGGAGTTGCTCGGCGGCCTCCCGGTCGCGCTCCAGGATTCGCCGAAGTCGGGCGTTGAGATCCGCGGGCCTGGAGGCGATGTCCGTCCGGACGAGGAAGCGAAGTGCCGCCTCTCGGGCCTTGAGGGCGGCTGT
>CAZRUC010000019.1:0-15854 GCA_964603175.1 uncultured Anaerolineaceae bacterium | reverse complement strand
AAGTCGCGGCACAGAACTCGGCTTACAGGCCGGCTCGCCGCCGCCTCTGGATCAATCTTCGTCGGGCCTGAAGATGTGTCCGGCCGTGCATTCGGCACAGATCGGCGAACTCGAAGCCATGTCCCCGAGCGGCAGTGGCAGCCGTCTGTCGGGATAGAGGCAGCTCACTTCGTATGACGCCTCGACGCCCAAGGAAACGCGGCTGAGGCGCCGATAGGTGCAGCGGCGAATGCGCGCCGCCGCCGGCACGGCCAGTGGCCGCCGGATTTCTTCGAGTTCGGTTATGTCATGCAGCAGAGCCATGAGCCGATTCCAACCTCCGAAGTCGGCAACGTAGCACTCGCAGGGGCGAAACGGCAATCATCGAAAGGTACTAGACTCGCCCGCGTTGGCTGCCGGTCCCCCCGCCAGCTGTGCCGTCGCGTTGGTCAGGGAGAAATGGCGTGCAGGGTGACGGAGACTCCACAAGCCAGGATGGGCGTGAAGACCAGACACCTGCGGAAGCCCCTGCCGAGGCTGCCCCGGTTCGCCTAGGTCGAAGCCGAGCGTGGAGTCGGCCGGGTTTGTCGGGAGCCGGGATGCTGGCGGGCGCTGCGGGCCAGGTCGATCCCACCGAGGGAACCGCAGAAGGTGGTTCTGGTCAGGGCACGACTCCCGAGTCGTCCGTCGAATCACCGCCCGCACCCGCCGGCTCGACGATGGAGCTCTCGCCCATCTTCCGCAACTGGTCGGATCCTGCGGCCTCGGCCACAACCCCGGAGCGCTGCCACTTCCTGCGAGGGATATCGGACAACGGCCGGCTGGTCGATCCGCAAGGTCAGGCCGTTGCGACCCACCGCTGCGCGGCGTTCGGCGAACCGCTGCCGCTCTCCTTGCGACAGCAGGAACTGGTCTGCTTGCAGCGTGTGCACGTCAGTTGCCCGCGCTACCTCCGAGGCGCGCTGCTCGCCTCCGAATCGGCCGCCGAGCCCCAGGCGGCCCGGACTCGAGCGGGCATCTCCAAGACCGTGGCCGCAGGACTCGTGCTGATCCTCGTGGCGGCCCTCGTGGGCGGAGCGGCCGCGAGTGGCTTCGTTCCCGGTCTTGGGGGCGGGGCCGGCCCGAGTCAGGCCCTCGTCAACGTCACCAACCCGCCTTCGGCCACAGCCACTTCGTCGGCCGTGACCGGTGTCAATCCGACCGCGGAGTTGAGCCCCAGTCTGAGCCCGAGCCCGACCACGGCCTCGACGCCCATTGCGAGCCCGAGCCCGACTCCGTCGCCGACACTTGCGCCCACTCCCTCTCCGTCGGCCACGGCTTGGCCGGCTTGCCCGGCCGGAGCGAAGGGCGGCCGGCTTCTGTGCCTGGTGCCCTGCCCCGATCAGGCGAGTTGTTACGAGTACATGGTGCACTCGGGCGACAAGTTGAACGAGATCGCGTTCTACTTCGGCGTGACGATGAAGTCGATCTGGGCAATGAATCCCTGGCTTCACGAATCGACGAAGATAGCGACGGGCGAGATCCTGAGGCTGCCGCCGCCTACCAAGTAGGCCGCGCGGGCACTCTTCGCTGGTTGCCCGAGTTGGGCGTGCCGCTCAGGACTCGGACATTTCGGCCGACTTCTCCCTGTGTACCCCCGGATCGGTACATCCGTCTTTCGGGGCGGGTGGTCCGCCGCGCCGGGGAGTGCCGGAGACCGTGGTCCTAAGCATCCGCTGCCGGCGAAAGGTACAAACATGGTTCGCTCGATCAGGTTCAAGCTCGGCGCCGGATTCGGATTCATCTTCGTGGTCATGGGCGTGGCTTCGGTAGCCACGATCGTCGCCACCGTTTCGGCAAGCGCAAACGTCACGAAAGTGAATTCGACGTACCTGCCCGCCGCTCGCCAGACCGGCACGCTGCAAATCGCCGCCGGCGAGTTCAAGAGCGACCAGTTGGGTTTCCTGCTCGCATCCGACGTGGCATCCCGTTCCGCTCAGAGCGATCACCTCATCCAGCATGAGCGCGAGGTCAACGCAAGTTTTGAGGCGCTTGTGACGCTGCCCATGACCGATCCCGAGCGAGCCAAGTTCGAGGGCGCCCGGATAGCTTGGAACCAGTACCTCTCGCAGACCTCCGGCCTCACATCGGCCGGCGGCCCGACCGACGTTGCGGCTCAGGTGGCTTTGATCGAGACCGGAGCGGCATCGTCGACCTACGCCGCGCTCGACGTGAATCTGGACGACTGGACGAACCTCGTCGCAGCCGACGCCGATGCGGCGTCTGTCAGCGCCGAGTCGCAGCTGAGCATGCTGCCCCTCGTGGTCGGCGGCGGCGCTCTCCTGTTGATCCTGCTGGGATCGCTCTTCGCGGTGGTGGTTTCCCAGGACATGGTCCGTGGCGTGAACCGCGTCAAGGCCATGCTGAATGCGCTCTCCGACTCTTGCGCGAGCGGGCTCCAGGCCGGCCTCGCGGGGTTCGCCGCGAATGATCTGACGATGGTGATCCGGGCCGACGTACGGCCCATCGAGCGTTACGGCCGCGACGAGATCGGGCAGATGGCAGCGTCGGCCAATGCGATGCTCACCCGCCTCCAGGCCACTATCGAGAGCTACGAGCGGGCGCGAGTGAACCTCGGCGAGACGCTCGGGCAGGTGCATGCGGCCGCTCTCTCCGTCTCCAAGACCGCCTCCGAAGTGAATGGCGCGGCCGTTCAGTCGGGCGCGGGGTCGCGACAGATCGCGCAGACGATCAGCCAGGTCGCGGCCGGCGCCTCGAGTCAGGCGCGAGCCTCGACCGACACGTCTGCGGCGGTAGGAGACCTGCGAATCGTCATCGAGCAGGTCCGCGGCGGCGCCTCCGAGACGGCCCGAAGTGTCGAAGCGCAGGCGGCCGCGGTGGACGAGATGACCCGCTCCATCCGCTCGGCGTCGTACGCGTCCGCGGACGTCCAGAGCCTGGGCGCGGCCGCCGGGGACGCCGCAAGCAAAGGCGCCGATACGGTGCGCCAGACTGTCGATGGCATGGCCCGGATCAAGGACGCAGTCGAGGGGGCGGCAGTCAAGGTAACCGAGCTCGGTGCCAAGGGCGAACGGATCGGCGACATCGTCGAGACGATTGACGACATCGCCGAACAGACAAACCTCCTCGCGCTCAACGCAGCCATCGAGGCCGCTCGAGCCGGCGAGCAGGGCAAGGGCTTTGCTGTCGTGGCAGACGAGGTCCGCAAGCTCGCCGAGCGTTCATCCCGCGCCACAAAGGAAATCGCGACGCTGATCGGCGAGGTCCAGCAAGGCACCGAAGAGGCTGTCAGGGCGATGCAGATCGGCGCTCGCGAGGTCGAATCCGGCGCAGATCTGGCGTCGCGGTCCGGCGCCGCGCTCGACGAGATAGCATCGGCCGTCGGCTCCTCGAACGCCGCCGTCAATCGGATCGTCAAGGCCATGGACGTGATGCAGTCGGCCAGCGCCGGCCTCGTATCGGCGTCGGATGCAATCGCCGCGATTGCCCAGGAAACCAATGCCGCGGCCGAGTCGATGACCGACAGCGCGGAACAGGTCGCTCGGGCGGTCGAGTCCATCGCAGCCATCAGCGAGGAGAACTCGGCTTCGGCCGAGGAGGTATCCGCGGCCACCGAGCAGATGTCGGCTCAGTCGGAGGAAGTCGTGGCCTCAGCGGGCAGCCTGGCCGACATGGCCTCGCAACTAGAGTCACTTTCGGCCCGCTTCCGAGTGGACGACTCTGCGGGTGGAGTGGGGGACGGCTACGGGCAGCCGGTCGACATCACCGGCGGGGCGGGCTCGCGCTCACGGTGGGCGGCGTAGGTCCCGCCCGCTCTTCGGACCTACCCGAGGGGATCGTCCGCACCCGGCCGTGGCCCGGTCCCTCGGGCCATATGGCACTGTCGGGCAAGACCGGCTGTGGAGCCTGATACGTGAGCGTTCTGCGCACCCTGCAGACGCGGCACGAGATGCCGGACCACACGGATTCGGGAGCTGGAACATGGCGATCGGCTGGCAGTCGAGCATGGAGACCGGGGCAGCGCTAATAGACGCTCAGCATCGCGCCCTGGTGGAGCGGGCCGATCGTCTGGTCTCGCTGATCGAGGAGCGGGCGGACCGGCCCGCCGTCGAGAGCGCGATGCGCGACTTCGGCAATTTCACGGTCCGTCATTTCTCCCGCGACGAGGATTGTTCCCTGCGCGGTACTTGCCCCGCTCTGGAATGGAACGGCATGGCGCGGGCGGAGATGATTCGGATCATCGCCGACTTCCGGCAGGCCTTCGAGCGAGACGGCGCCACAGACAAGGTGGCGGGACAGCTCTCCGACGGGCTATGCGGCTGGGTCTCCAAGTACATCCCGGGCCCGCAGGCGGCGAGCCTGCCCTGCGTCGCCACCGCGAAGTAGGTGCGCGCCGCGCCGCGACGACGCCAGCTCGCTGCTAACTGGACGGATCGGCAACGCGGCCGAGGAAGAGGACCGCGCCCGTCCCGGTGTCGCGCACGGCGAAGATGAACGGGCGATCGACGTTCAGCGTCACCGGGTTGCCCGGGACGGAACCCAAGGTCACTACGACCGCCGTCGCGGCCGCGGCCTCCGTGCCCTTCTCGTCCACGTCGATGTTCGCCTGGTGAACGACGGCGCTGATGTATAGCTGCTCCGCGGCCGTAATCCCGGAGAAATCGGCGGCCGAGCGGTCAAACGCGCTGGTCATGCCCATCCTTGCCAGCACGGCCGCCAGGTCGATCTTCGTCTCGATCTTGAACTTCGGCAGGGCCAGCTCGACCGGGCGGGTCTGGAGTGCGCCGGTGATCTGCGCGAACGTCGCGGCGTCGAAGCTCGGATCGAAAGCCGCGATGTCTGTCGGGACGATGATCGTCATCGCCAGCGATCTGCCCGCGTACGGCAGCTCGACCGCCTGCCAGTCCGAACCGGCGGCATACGAGGCTTCCTCGATGGTGGCGTGCATCGTCGGCACTTGCACCTGCGAACCGTCGGCGCGCGTGAAGGTGGCGTCGTGAGTCGCGGCGGCGTCGAAGGGGTTCTGCCAGGCCGCCTTCAGGTAGACCGCGTTGACGAGGGCGAGGCGAGTGGACGCGTCGATGGTGCCCTGGGCGAGCAGTTCGGGGATCCGCTTCTCCGTCTGATCGCTGACCCAGCGATTGATGAGGAGCCGAGTCGCCTCGGCGTTGGTTTCGTAGTCGACAAGCCGGATCCCCGCGCCGAAGCGGGCGGAAAGTGCGTCCAGGTACGCGGGTTCGACGCTCATGCCACGCTGGACGAACGGCGCGTTTGCGATCCGTAACGTCAGCTCGTGCTTGTCGCCCTTCGCGTCGGTGAACGTGCCGTTCACGGCAGCGAGCGCCTGCTGGAGGGAGTTCACGCCGTTGGCGCTCGAGTCCGAGCCGAAGTCGTGGAGCACAGCATCCATCTGCGTGGCGGTGTCACCCCGGGCGCCGGCGCGCGCCATGGCGAGGGCAAGGGCGACGCTCGCCGGCGACATGACCGTGTTGCCAGCCGCGGCGGTTTGCCCGTAGAGGTCGAGCCCGAATGCGTCGATGTTGCCTGCCGCTTGCGCCGCGTCCTCGGCTGAGACGTTCGGCCGCGCTGCGTGCCCTTCGGCGACCTCTATCCCGGGTATGCCGGCCTGCGATCCGCAGGCCCCGGCCACCGCGGCGACGAGGAGCAGGACGGCGATTCCACGCAGCGAGCGTGGCAATGGAGGCCGGGGGACTCCATTGATGCTGCCTCTGGCGAACATCTCCTCACCTCATGAAGTCGCCTCGCATGTATCCACGCACATGCTGGTCAGGCACTTGACGTTCGATCTCGCGAGGCGGTTCCCGCGCCGGTTCTCCATCGCTCGCGACGCCCTCAGTTTGCCGTTTGACGGCCCCGAACCAGGGTGTAATATGCCTCCAGTGGTGAATTGTGGTGACGGGTGGGGAAAACGGGTGGTCAGCCCCTAACCGGAGGCTTCCGGTGGGGAATCTAGACAGCCCGGCAAGCTCAGAGCCAAGTGCCAACCCTGAGAGACGAGAGAACGGGCGATAGACGGGTGTTCACCGGCCAGTTCACGCATTCGATCGATGCCAAGGGTCGCGTTGCGATACCGGCGCGGTTCCGCCTGTCCCTGGAAGAGGGTGCGGTTGCCGTCAAGTGGGCCGAGAACTGCGTTGGGCTCTACCCGCGGTCGGCCTACGAGCAACTCGCCCAGAAGCTCGCGAGTCTGCCGCTGAGTGACGAGAAGGGCCGCCGGTTCATCCGGTTCGTATTCGGAAACTCGTTTGACGTGGAAGTTGACGCGCAAGGCCGAATCTTGCTGGCTCTCCCGCTCCGCAACTGGGCAGGCCTGGGCGGTGAAGCCGTGATGGTCGGAGCGCGCGACCATGTCGAAATCTGGTCTCCCGCTCGGTGGGCGGAACTCGAGAACAACGTCGAGTCCGGCGACGAGTTCAGCGCTCTCCTTGCCGGTCTCACGGTCTAGGTGAAAACAACATGAGCTTTGAAGACCCGCTCGACGAAGTCAACGGCACTGCCGGTGGCTCCCTCGAGGGGGGCGCCGAACTCGAGGTAGGGCACCTGCCGGTGATGGTGGACGAGGTACTTGAAACACTCGCCCCCAGAGCCGGCAGCCTCCAGATCGACGCCACCCTCGGCGGAGCAGGCCATGCGGAACGCATCCTCGAAGCCTGCGTGCCGGACGGTCGCCTTCTCGGACTCGACGCCGACGGCGCAGCCATCGCCAGGAGCGCCCGGCGACTCGAACGATTCGGCGACCGGGTCGTCCTGCGCCAGGTCAATTTCCGGGAGCTTGCGGAGGTCGCTCCTTCGGCCGGTTTCGGCCATGTTGACGGCCTCCTCCTCGATCTCGGGCTGTCGAGCTATCAGTTGGGCGACGTGGAACGCGGCTTCGGCTTTCGTACGGGCGGGCGTCTCGACATGCGTTTCGATACGAGTCGTGGCCGCGCGGCCGCCGACTTGCTTGCGACAATGGACGCGCGTGACCTGGCGGCGCTGTTCCGTCGCTACGGCGAGGAACCTTTTTCGGGGCGCATCGCGCGTGTCATCGTCGAGGCGCGGGCTTCGGGCCCTGTCGAAACGGCCCAGCAGCTTGCCGAGCTCGTAATTCGGGCGGTCCCGGCGCCCCGCAGCCGGCGCATCCATCCCGCCACCCGGGTCTTCCAAGCCCTGCGGATCGCCGCCAACGACGAATTGGGCGCTCTCGAGGCTGGGTTGGCCGCCTCGCTGATCCTCCTCCGGCCGGCCGGCCGGCTCGTCGTGCTGAGCTACCACTCCCTCGAGGATCGCATCGTGAAGCGCTTCATCGCCAGCGAGCAGAAGGGCTGCGTCTGTCCGCCCGAGGTGCCCGTGTGCGTGTGCGGGCGCAAGCCGAACCTGCGCTCGCTGGGCAAATCGCGCACGCCGAGCCCCGATGAGATCAGAGCTAACCCACGGTCCCGCAGCGCCCGGCTGCGCGGCGCCGAACGAGTCGCGGCATGAGCACCGGGAGGGCCGGATGAGCAAGCGTCACCAGGCCAGTAGACGTCGTACCTACGGCCGCCGCCAGCATGAGATCCACGAACGGCCCGATCGACCCGCCGGCACCGGGGGCTGGGTCGAGGAATCGGAAGTCCGGGAATCCAGTTCGTGCTGGGGGTCTGAGCCCGCCGAACGCGAGGCCGGCGGCGCCTGGCTGCAGGCTCGAGGGTCCAACTGATGGCTGTCTATACCGGGGCTCGGCCCCGATCTACGTTCTTTCCGCGTCGGCGCCTGGAGGCTTCCCTCCTCCGCCCCCAGGCGCCGTCGCTACAACGCCGACGAACCGGCGTGGTCATTCGGGCCAATCGACGTCCGCGTGTCGTGGGGCTCGTCATCTGCGGGATCGTGGTTGCGTTCCTGCTCAGCTTCTTCTCTCTCGTCCAGACCGTCCGTGTATCGGCCAGCAGCTACGACATGGATAGGCTGAACGGCCAGTACATCCAGTTGCAGAACGAGAGTCAGCAGCTCCAGTCCGATATCGACCGTCTGGGCCGGCAATCTGCGATTCGTCGCCAGGCGATCGCTGATGGCTTGGCGCAGCTGCCCGCCCCGGTTGTGGTTTCGGGTCGCTAGAAACCAGATGTACGGCCGGACCGATTCGAAAGGCCGCCTCCTGCTTCTTCTGGCCGTGGTCGTGGTCATGTCCGGAGGCCTGGCCATGCGGCTTGCCTACTGGCAAATCGGCCAGCGACAGGTCCTGGCGGCAGCGGCGGGCGCCGGCTCGACACTGGTCAACAGCATCCCCTCTGAGCGGGGCACGATCTACGATCGAACCGGGACGATCGTCCTGGCCCAGACCATCAACCGCTACCAGGTGATCGCCGATCCGCACGACCTGAGCGCAGCCGAACGCCAGCACGTCGCGGACGCTCTGGTCGACTATCTGGGGCTGAGCGGCGCTTCGGAGAAAGCCCTCCGCACCGCCATGAACCCGACGAGCTTTTACGTGATCCTGGCAGACAACGTTGACGCCAGTCTGGCCAAGGAGATCACGGACGACGGACTGTCCGGTGTAACCCTCAAGGTGCAGCCCGTTCGAGTCTACCCGCAGGCCGGGGGAGCACCTCACACGTCACTGGCTGCGCAGCTGCTCGGCTTCGTGAACGCTGCCGGCCAAGGTCAGTACGGCGTGGAGCAGGCCTACGACACCATCCTGGCCGGGCGCGCAAAAGTGACTCAGATCGCTAGGGATCTGTCCGGGGCCGCGGGTGTCCAGCTGGTGGACGCGGGCGTAGCCGGCGAGGATATCCGCACGACTATCGATGCCGGCCTGCAGTTCCAGGTCGAGCAGGAGGTCTACGCCGCCTGGGTCGCCGACAAAGCCAAGACCGTGTCGGTGGTCGCGATGGATCCCAAGACGGGTGAGATCCTGGCCGAGGCCAGCTATCCCTCGTTCGACGCCAACCTCTACCAGGAGGTCGCTACTCAGGATCCGTCGCTCTTCATGGACCCGATCGTCAGTGAGGTTTACGAGCCCGGCTCGGTGTTCAAGATGTTCACCGCGTCGGCGGCGCTGCAGACCAAGACGACACTGCTGAACACCAAGATCAATGACTTCGGCATTCTCAGGCTGCCGGACGGTACTGAGGTCGCGGACGCCAACAAGACGGCCATGGGCTGGATGACCTTCCAGGACATCGTGGCCTGGTCGCGCAACGTCGGCGTCACTCAGGTGGCCTTCAAGTTGGGCAAGGACATCCCTTCGGCCTCGAAGGTGTTGTACGGGACGTGGCAGAACTACGGCATAGGCCAGAAGACCGGCGTCGACCTTGCCGGCGAGGTTTCAGGCCTGGTCAACGACCCTAACAAACAGACATGGCGACCGATCGATCTGGCCAACGCTTCGTTCGGCCAGGGCGTGGCGGTCACGCCGCTGCAGATCCTGCGGGCCTACACGGCCATGGCCAACGGCGGCACGCTTCTGACACCTCGCGCCGTTCAGCCGATTTCGGGCCCGGCCGCCAGTCCTTCAGGCCACGCGGTGATCGACGGGACGCTTTCGCAGAGCCTCACCGGGCTGATGGCGCACGTGATCACGGCCGGTCCCTCGTCCTATGGCAAGGGCACACTGATCCCCGGCTACCTCGTCGGCGGCAAGACCGGAACGGCGCAGATCTGGGATCCAACCCTCGACGGTGGCAAGGGCGGCTGGCTCCCGGAGACCTACAACTACAGCTTCTACGGATACGTGGGCCGAACCGCGCCCGAAGTGATGATCGCGGCCGTCATCCACGAAGGCACTCCCACGACCGTCCGGCAAGGTGTCCTGCCGCTCCCGGAGGAGTCCTATCAGCTGTTCCGCCGGATCGCGACAGATGCGGTCGCCAGCCTCGGGATCCCGCCGCGCTCGAGCACCGCATCGGCGACCCCTTCGGGACCCGCCGCGAGCCCATCCGGCGCGAAGCCGAGCTCCGCGCAAAGCTCCGGCGCGACGCCGAGCGCCGCGCAAACCGCCGGCGCGACCTCAAAACCAAAGGGGTGAGCGGACCCTCCGACATCGGGCGCCGTTCCCTGTGCGAAACTGGAGAGGTGACCGACACCCGCCAACCGGAGGCTCGGCCTGGAGCGGGGCCGTTCGCCCTGACCGCCACCGAGATCGCCGCCGTTACCGGCGGTCGGTTGATTCATTCCTCCGACCGACCCGTCAAGGGAGCCGCCGTCGATTCGCGGCAGGTTGGGCCCGGTGAGCTCTTCGTGGCTTTGCCCGGGGAGCGGACCGACGGTCATCGGTTCCTTCGTCAAGCGGCAGCTGCCGGCGCCGCCGTCCTGCTGGTCCGCGCCCTCCCCGACGACATGTCGGATCTGTTCGACCAGGACGGGCCCGCGATCGTTGCCGTGCCCGACACTCTTCAGGGCTTGCACGCCGTTGCCGCGGCCTGGCGGACTCGCTTCTCGCCTCTGGTTGTGGGCGTGACGGGCAGCATTGCGAAGACCTCGACCAAGGAAGCGATTGCCACAGTTCTCGAGGAGCGCTTCAGAACTCTCAAGAGCGAAGGCAACGCCAACAACGAAATCGGCCTTCCGATCACCGTCCTCAAGATGGGTCCGGAGCACGCCGCGGTCGTCCTCGAGATGGGTATGTATGTGGGCGGGGAGATCGCCGAGCTGGCGGCAATCGCGCGACCGCGCATCGGTGTCGTGACGGCAGTCCGCGAAGTTCATCTGTCCCGCATCGGCAGCATCGAGGCCATCGAGCGGGCCAAGGGAGAGCTCGTAGAGGCGCTTCCCGCAGACGGGGTAGCGGTGCTGAACGCCGACGACTTCCGAGTGGTCCGGATGCGCAATCGGACGTCCGCCGAGGCACTCACCTATGGCTTCGCGGGCGAGGCCGACGTTCGGGCCGAAGACGTCATCACGGCGGGGCTCGACGGCATGAGATTCACATTGGTCACCCCTGTCGGTCGTGTCGACACATCCACCCCGGCGATGGGCCGGCACGGCGTGCACAACGCGCTGGCGGCCGCGGCCGTTGGGCTGGCTGCGGGCGTGAGTCTCGATTCCATCGCCGCGGGCTTGGGCCGTGGCTGGCAGGCCCCGCATCGAGACCAGATCGTGCGCCTGCCGGATCTCACGATCCTCGACGATTCATACAATGCTTCACCCGCGTCGATGGTCTCGGCACTCGAGTTGCTCGCCACGCTCCCCGGACGCCACGTGGCGGTCCTCGGGGAGATGCGGGAGCTTGGTAAGTCTCACGATCGAGGTCATCGGGAAGTGGGGGAGGCGGCCGCACGCCTCGCGGATCTCGTGGTGGTCGTGGGTGAGGAAGCGGCCGGCATCGCCGAAGGAGTCGGCGTCCGAGGTGGCGACGTCGTCACGGTCCCGGATCGGGAGGCGGCGCTGCAAGCTCTACTGGAACGTCTGAGACCGGGCGACGCGGTCCTGGTGAAGGCATCGCGAGGCGTCGCGCTGGAGTGGATAGTGGAATCGCTGGCGGGCGGAGCCAGGAACCCAATAACCGGTTCGGCCGCAACGGGAGGATCGCGGCCGGCAGGTGAAGCGCCCGAGGAGATCAGGTGAACACCCACACGGTCGAATTCATCCAGGGGCTGCTGTTTGCGTTTGCCTGCGTCGTCATCCTTATGCCGCCGTACCTGCGCCTCCTGCGCTGGGTCGGCATCGGCAAGCAAATCCGCGAGGACGGCCCTGGCAGCCACCTGGTAAAGCAGGGCACGCCCACGATGGGCGGCGTTCTGATCGTCATCGTCGTCCTGGCGGTGGCCTTCGTCTTCGACGCCTTCGATGCCTCGACCTATTCGCCGCTTGCGGTCTTGGCGCTCGTCGGCGCCCTGGGCGCGGTGGACGACTACCTCAACGCAAAGACGGGCATCGGCATCCGTGTCCGTCAGAAGCTGGTGTGGCAGTCGATCGTGGCGATCGGCGCGGCGATCTATATCCAAAACCACTTCGGCTTCAACGGCTTCCGTGCACCGTTCATCGGCGACGTGGTCAACACTTCGACGATCTGGCTGCCGATCATCAACCACAACGTGGAAATCGGCTCGCTCATCTTCATCCTGGTCGCGGTCGTCGCGATCGTGGGGGCAAGCAACGGCGTCAACCTGACCGACGGCCTGGACGGTCTCGCAGGCGGCACCCTGGTCTTTGCCTTCATCAGCTATCTGCTCATCGCTCTTCTCAATCAGCCCGTCGTCCAGCCGAACCTCGCCCTCGTTTGCGCGATTGTTGTGGGGGCGGTGCTTGGCTTCCTCTGGTTCAACGTTCACCCCGCGCAGATCTTCATGGGCGACTCGGGGGCCCTCGCGCTCGGCGGCATGCTGGCGGTGGTGGCGCTGATAACAGGCCAGGTACTGATCCTGCCGCTCGTCGGCATCATCTTCGTCGTCGAGGTTCTGTCCGACGTGATCCAGGTCGCGAGCTTCAAGTTGCGCGGCAAGCGGGTCTTCCGGATGGCGCCGCTCCACCACCACTTCGAGCTCGGCGGGTGGGACGAAGAGAAGGTGACGATGCGGTTCTGGATCGTGGGCGCGTTGGCGGGCATGCTCGGGGTGACGCTCTTCGTCGCCTCGATCAGGTAGTAGCGCCGATGGCACTCCGGATCGTCGAGCTGGACCGGCTGAGCGTCGCGGGCGTTCGTGCGGGCGACCTGTCCGGCCGCTCGGTGACCGTTCTCGGGCTGGCCCGGAGCGGGATTGCGATGGCGCGCTTCTTCAGCGACGTCGGCGCCCGCGTCACGGTCTACGACGGCCGGGCTGCGAGCGAGCTCGAGCAGGCAATCGCATCCCTGGGCGGCCGCTCGGTCGAGCTCCGGCTCGGGCCCGATGTCGATCCGGCGTCGACCTGGGCACTCGCGGATCTGGTCGCAACATCGCCGAGCATCAACCCGGACTTTCCCACGGCCGAACCACGCCTTCGCCAGGCTCTGGCGGCGCTGGTGGCGGCCCATCGAGCCGACCCGGCGGACGCACCGGCGCTGGTCAGCGAGCCGGATCTGGTGCTGCGAATGTGTCCGTGCCCGACAATCGGCGTGACCGGGACGAAGGGCAAGACGACGACCTCCTCGCTGATCGCGGCTCTGCTGGAGGCCGATCCGGCACATCCGGTCGTGCTAGGTGGCAACATCGGCCTCCCTCTCGTTGAACGGCTGATGGAGCTCACGCCCGAGCATCGGGTCGTTATCGAGCTCTCGGAGCTGCAGCTGCCGACGCTTTCGCGGGGCACGACTGTGGGCGTCTACACCAACGTCACGTCCGACCACCTCGATCGCCACGGCTCGCTCGAGGCTTATCGGGCGGTGAAGCGGCGGCTGGCCGAGCTCGTCGAACCAGATGGCGTGCTCGTTCTCAACGCCGACGATCCCATAGTCGCGAGTTACGCAGCCGGCGTGAGCGTCCCGGTGGTCACTTATGGGCAGGGCGTTTCCTCGTACGACGTGGGCGTCGAGGACGGCTGGATCGTGACCCGGAGTGTTGGGCCGGGCGTGATTCCGGGAGTCGCCGCGCACCCATCCGCCGCGCAACCGGGGCGGATCATGCCGATCTCGGAGCTAAAGATTCCCGGCGAGCACAACGTCTCGAATGCCATGGCCGCGATCGCGGTTGCCGACTTGTTCCGCATTCCGGCCGAGGCGGTCCGGGCGGCGGCCGGCGCCTTCAGCGGCGTCGAGAACCGCCTCGAGCCCGTGGCCGTGGTCGACGGGGTGCGCTTCATCAACGACTCGCAGGGGACCCAACCGGACGCCGTCGTGGCGGCGTTGCGCGCTTTTCCGAGGCCTCTCGTCCTCATCGCCGGAGGACGGGACAAGGGTGTGGATCTCTCCGGTCTGGGTCCCGTGGCAGCTGAACGTGCTGACGCGGCCGTACTGATAGGTGAGTCCGGCCCGGCGCTCGCCGCCATGTTCGAGGAGAGCGGCCTGAAGCGCATCGAACACGCTCCGAGCCTGGAAGCAGCCGTGGACCGCGCCGACCAGATCGCCCGCGAGTTGCTCGCACTTGGGAATGCCGCCCGAATCGGATCGATCGCCGCTGTGCCTGCGACCGTGCTGCTCAGCCCCGCTGCCGCGAGCTTCGACATGTTCGTCGACTACGCCGCTCGAGGCCAGGCTTTCCGCGACGCGGTTGCCGCTCTGGCCGGCCGTCGCCGGTCCGCCGGGTCGGACTGATGGGCGACAAGGAGAACCCGCGGCGTTCCGGTGGCCGCGACATCCGTCAGCCCGAGGGGGTCGTCCTGCGCGGAGCGGGAGCGGCGCTGCGCCGCCCTGACCAGCAGCCGAGACATTCCGAGCATGCCACCCAGCGGGCCTACGAAGAGCAGGTGGCCCGCGACCGCCTCAGCCGAAAAGGGAGCGGCAGCCGGTTCGGGCCGGCGATCCGGCGGACCGGCCTTCCCGGCTTCGAGGGCCCCAAGCGGGATCGCCATGAACCCGACTACGTCATCCTGGTCTCGGTCCTCGCTCTCGCGGCGATCGGCATCCTGATGGTCTACTCGGCTTCCGCGATCCCCTCATACGCGCAGAGCAACAACACGTTCCAGATGGTGGCGCCGCAGATCGCGGCAGGTCTGGCGGGCCTGGCGGCCATGGTTGCCCTCATGCGGCTCGACTATCGATATCTCCGCAACCTCAGCGTGCCACTCGCCGCCGTCGCGATCGTGCTGCTGATCGTGGTCCTCGTGCCGGGAATGGGAGTCACAGTCGGCGGCTCGGCCCGCTGGCTCAGGATGCCGCTCTTCCAGGTCCACCCGGCCGAGGTCGCCAAGCTCGCGCTCATCGTGTACCTGGCGCATTGGCTCGCCGCCCGGGGTACCAAGGTCAGGAGCTTCTGGCACGGCACGATCCCATTCGGGATCATCGTCGTGCCGTTCGTGGTCCTGGTTGCCCGCGAGCCGGACATCGGTACGACCGCGGTCATAGCCCTCATCGGTCTGACTCTCTTCTTCGTCGCGGGCGCGAACCTCCTTCATCTCGGCCTGGCGATGCTGGCCGGGCTGGCCGGAGCTGCGGGACTGATCCTGGCCATCGGTGCTGTGCCGTTGCAGCGGCTTCAGACTTTCCTGGACCCGTGGTCGGATCCGAATGGAGCCGGTCTCCAGACCATCAGGGGGCTCACGGCTCTCGGCGCGGGCGGGCTCTTTGGAACCGGCCTAGGCAACGAGCGAGTCAACGTGCCGAACGACTTCAACGATTTCATCTTCTCGCACATAGCCCAGGAACTGGGGATGGTCGGTGGCCTCGTGGTCATCGGGCTGTTCGTGGCCCTGGCATGGGCAGGCATACGGACCGCCCTGCGCGCCCCGGACACGTTCGGCGGTCTGGTGGCCGCCGGGATCACTGCCTGGATCATCTTCCAGGCGCTCATCAACATCGGGGTCGTGCTGGCCGTCGTGCCGGTCACGGGCATCACTCTGCCGTTCGTTTCGGCCGGGGGCTCGTCGCTCGTCGTGAGCTTCGCCGCCATCGGGATATTGCTGTCCATCTCGCGGGAAACCGCAGAGGGAGGAGCGTGGAATGCGCCTGCTGATCGCGGGCGGGGGTACGGGAGGACATATCTACCCGGCTCTCGCGGTCGCTCGATCACTGCAAGCGACTCCGACCGCACCTGAGCTGCGCTGGGTCGGCGGCCATCGCGGTCTCGAGTCCCAGGTGGTTCCGGCGTCGGGGATTCCGTTGCAGCGTCTCCTGCTGCGCTCCTTGCGAACGGTAGACTTCAACGTCCATGCCGTGCTCGACCCGATCCGGCTTGGCCTGTCGGTGCCGCAGGCGATGGCGCTCCTGCTCGCGAGACGGCCGAGCGCGATCTTCACGACCGGCGGGTACGTCGCCATTCCCGTCCTCCTCGCCGCGACCGCGCTGCGCATTCCCGTGGTCATGTGGGACGGGAATGTCTTCCCGGGAG
>CAZRUC010000018.1:0-15860 GCA_964603175.1 uncultured Anaerolineaceae bacterium | reverse complement strand
TCCGTGGACCTCGAGCACGCAATCGGCCAGGCCGAAGAACGGATGCACGGCGATCGACGGGTGCCCGGCAAGTCGCCCCAGCCTCCGCGTCCCGGCCCGGCACGGGTGGTTTCACTGGCCGCCGGCAGCCCTGCGACGGAGGGGCTTTCAGACCTGACCGAGACTTCCGTCGCACCTGCCGAAACGGGCAGGTCTTCCCGGCCGGATAGCCGGCCCGTCGGCGCCTCGGAGGGAGGCATCGGGCCGGCCGTGGAGAGGCTTTAGGCGCACCCACGCACCGCCGGCTTCTCCACACGGTGGTTTTTGACACGAGCCGCGCAAAACCATCTGTTCAGGGGGTTGGCCGCGGTGTAGGCTGCCCTCGTTCTCATCGGCCTCAGAACCCGTCATGGAGGCCGTAAGGAGCGCGGTGGATGGGCCACCCGTTCCGGTGGCGTCAGTCAGTAGGAGAAGGAGGCTCAACTCGTGCTACAGGAACTGTGGGCCAAGGTGAACCCCAATCAGAAGTTCGTTGCCTACGGGGCAGTCGGCGTCCTGGTTGGTTGGCTCGTCGGGCAGTTTATTGCCACCGTTTCCCTTCCCGGCTACTCGCTCCTCGGCGTCAACTACGGTGGCGGGAGCTACAGCTACTTCAGCGCGGGCAATGCCGGCACGTTCGCGATCCTCGGTCTGTTGCTTGCCATCGCCGCGGTCGTGGTGCTTTACCTGAAGTTCGCCCCGAGCATGAACATCACCTGGCCGATGCCGTTCGCCCAGATCCTGCTCGGCATCAGCGGTGCCGTTCTCGTCTGCGGCGCCCTCGTCGTGCTCATGCAGCTGTCCTATGGTCTCGGCGGCGCGCCGATCACCATGTGGATTGCCGACCTCATCTTCGTCGGCGGCGGCGCCGTCATGGCGTGGTTCGCCTACCAGGACTACCTGGTCAGCAAGTCGGTCGTCTGATACTTCGGCAAATCGAACGGCGGTCGCCGAAAGGCGGCCGCCGTTTTCTTTTGCGCAGCTGAAGTGCTAGGCGCCCTTCTCGGCGTGGACGACGCGGAAGCAGTCGGAGCAGTACACCGGGCGATCCATGTTGGGTCGGAAAGGCACCTGGGCCTGATTGCCGCACCGGGAGCAGACGACGGCGAAGTACTCGCGCGGGCTGCCGTGGGGATCGCGACTGCCATTTTCCCCCGCTTCTCGCATGTTCCGCCTGGCCGCCCGACAACTGGTGCACCGTTTTGGATCCGAGACGAAGCCCTTCTGAGCGTAGTACTCCTGATCTGCAGCAGAGTGTATGAACTCGGAACCGCAGTCGACACAGGCTAGGGTTCGATCGACGTAGGCCACGCTGTTCCTCCAGGAGCCGCTTGAGTCCATGCCGGACGGCCCGAGGAACGGCGAAACCGACTGAGCGCCGAATCTCGCACAGGCGCTCCTGTGCAGCTGATCCGGTCGACAGCTTTGCGGTTGTAGCCTGTCTGGGACGCACCGGCTGGCCGGGAGGATAGCACGCATCCTCGTCGGTCCAGCCCTAAGCCAGCCTGGTGAGACAACGGTCCGCGAGGGGAGCCCTGCGGCTCCGGATGAGGCTGCCTGCCCACCGACGGGCGGGGCAGATCGCCGGTCTCCGAACCTGCGACAATCGCCCCGTCCGCCTGTCGCAGAGGCCCCGATGCTTCGTCTGCTCCACACGGCCGATGTCCACCTCGGGGCACGGCATACCGATCTCGGAGAGCGAGCGGCGATTCTACGCGAGCGTCAGTTCGCCGCCTTCAAGGCCACGGTCGATCTGGCGATTGTCGAGTCCGTCGATCTGTTGCTCATCGCCGGCGATCTCTTCGACTCGAACACTCAGCCGCGCCGCTCCGTGGAGCGTGTGGCCGCCGAGCTGGGTCGAGTGGCGCGGGCATCGATCAGGACGGTCATCATCCCCGGCACTCACGACGTCTACGACGGAGCCTCGATCTACCGCTCATACGACCTGGCTGCGATGGCCAGGGCCGGGGGCGACTGGATCACCGTACTCACGCCGGACGAGCCGAGCGTTGTCTTCCCGTCCATCGACGCGGTTGTCCACGGGCGGGTCTTCGATACGAAGCGTGCACCTCGCAGCCCGCTGTACGGCCTCGACGTGTCGGTGGACAAACGCGCGACGTGGAAGATCGGAATGGTTCACGGCTCGCTATTGATCCCCGGCAAGACCGACGACGACGAAGTGGTCTTCACGGAAGACGAAGTGGCTCGCTCCGGGCTCGACTATCTCGCCCTCGGGCACTGGCATTCGGCCATCGAAGGCCGGGCCGGGAGCGTCACCTACGCCTACTCCGGCGCGCCGGAGCCCGTCGCGTTGGACCAGGACGGCGCGGGTCACGTTCTGCTGGTCACGTTGGACGACAGGGGCGGCCGGCGCCGGGTGGCCATCGAGCCGCGTCGTGTCGGACAGACCCGCACCGAAACCCTCGAGTTGGACGTCGGCGCGATCCACAACCAGCCCGATCTCATCGACCGATTGGGCCAGCGCTCGGACTCCAACTTGGCTCTCAACGTGCGTCTGACGGGCCTCTACCCGGACGACCTGGACCTCGATCTCGACGAAGTCGAGCGGGCCCTGAGTCCATCGTTCCTGCGCTTCAAGATCCGCGACCTCTCGATCCCGAGCGGGCCCGACGAACCGCTGCCGCCACCCGACACGGTCCTGGGAGCCTTTGTTCGAGGCATCGAGGCCCGAATGGCGGCCCTGGAGAGCGGTAGAGCATCGGACGCGACTGGCGGCGCCGACACGGCTCCGGTGGAATCGGCGACGCAGCCGGAAGCTGCCGTGGGAGCGCCGGCAGCGGCTGAGGAGCTTGCCGAGCTACGCGAGGTGCTGCGGCTCGGACGCCACCTCCTGGAAGGCCGCCAGGTGACGCTGTGAGAATCCTCCGGCTGCAGATGCACGGGATCGGCCGACATCGAGACCTCGACATCGCATTCTCGCCGGGTTTCACGATCGTTCGAGGTCCCAACGAAGCGGGCAAGTCCACGATCCAGCGGGGCCTCGAGCTGGCCTTGTTCCGCAAGCCCACAGCTCAGGGCGCCGAAATCGACGAGCTCAGGAATTGGGGCATCCGCGTCGACGAGAGCCCGAGCGTCAGGCTCGAGTTCGTCGTCGAGGAAGAGAACCAGGACACGGGCGGGATCGTTGCTCAACCGGGCGTGCTTGAGAAGGAGTACCGCGGGCAGCGCGGCCGGGTCGCCCTGTCTTTCGACGGGCAGACGTACACGGACCCCTCGAGGGCCGAGCAGGTCATCGCGGATTTGACGGGCATTCCCAGCGAGCAGTTCTTCCGCTCGACCGCCTCAATCCGGCACGAAGAGCTCGACGACCTCGATCGCGACGAAGGAGCCTTGCGCGACCGGCTCCAGGCGAGCATCGGCGGCGGCGACAAAGGCAGTTCGCGGGCCAAGAACCGTCTCGAAGACGCCGTCCGCAATCTCAAATCGCGCGGCGAGAAGAACCCCGGCCGGCTCAAGATCGCAGAGGAAGCGGTCGCTCGCGCGGAGATCGCCCTCAAGAGCGGCGAGGCGGCGCTCGAGAAGCTCGAACACGACCGCGATGCTCTTGCCCAGGCCCGCAGCGCGCGTGCTCGGGCCGAGTCGCTGCTGTCCGAGAGCCGCAACATGTTCGAAGGCGCTCGACAGGCTGAGCGTCTCCGCTCCGACCGAACGGTCATTGCCGAACGCTTCGAGCGCTATCGCCAGGCCACAGAGGCTCAATCGCGCCTTCGCGAGCTCGAGGCCATGCCCGAGCGATCGATTTCGGCTTTGCGCGACTCGCTCGATCGGATGCGGACAATGCAGAGCCGCGTCTCGGTGCTCCAGGAGACCCTCCACGAAGAGCGCGGCCCGGATGTCGAGCCGAACGAGCCCGAGAAGGGGTATCGCGTTACCGCCCTCGTGACCGGCATCGTCCTGCTGGCGACGATCGGGCTGCTGTTCTACGGCGTGACGTCCGGCGTCGCAGCCGCAACACTGGTCGGCTTCCTGCTCGCATTGGGCGCCGGTCTTTCCGTCTATGTCTTCTGGGACCGACGGTCCGCGGCCGTCACCATCCGCCGCGCCAACGACATGAAGGAGCGCGAGCGGGCTCTGCGGCGTCAGGGTCGGGTCAGCACCGAAGAGGGGCTACGGGTCGCCCAGTCGGGGGTAGCGAACATCCTGCGGGAGCTCGGCGTGCCCGACACCGCCGCAGCGGAGCGGCTGCTCACGAGCGAGCAGGCGCGGCGCCAGGACATCGCCACGCTCCAGGTCCAGGTCTCTGCGCTGCTCGCCGGCCAGAAAGAAGACAGCGTTCAGGCTTTGCGCGACCAGGCCGCGCTAGAACTCGAGCAGAAGACTGCGGCGCTCGACGCACTCGGACCTATAGCCACAGATGCGCGGGCACGAGAGCGTCTCGAAGCCGAAGTTCGCGAACGGCACGATTTCCTCGAGCGGGCCCGAGACTCGGAGGCAGCCGCGATCGCACGGGTCGACGCAAATCCGGTCGACTCGGAGCAGGTCGCCGGCGAATCCGAGCGGCTGGTTGCCTGGCACGAGCAGCTCGCGGCACTGCGCCGACGCGCGCGGGTGTACGAGGCGACTTTGGCGGCTATCGTCTCGGCCGAGCAGATGACGATGCGCAAAGCGACCCGCTTCCTCGAGCAGCACATGGGCCGCGACCTCGCCAGGCTCACTGGCGGTCGCTACCGCAGGATCGAGATAGACGATCGGACGCTCGATCTCGAAGTCTGGGCGCCCGAGAAGGGCGACTGGGTCCCGGTCAGCCGGCTCAGCAAGGGCACGATCGATCAGATCTACCTCGCGGCGCGGATCGGGCTGGTCCGGCTGGTCACGCAGGGCCGGCGGCCGCCGCTGATCCTCGACGATCCCTTCGTCACCTTCGACGATACCCGGGCGGCGCGTGCGGCACTCTTGCTGCGCGAACTATCGACTGACTTCCAGGTCATCTACCTGGCCTGCTCGAACCGATATGACGGGCTGGCCGACGCGGTCGTTGAACTCCCCGGCCCGACGGACGTCGAGCTGGCCTCGGCCGGCCAGGCGGTTGCGGCGCCGGAAGATGTGGCGGAACCGGAAGTCGAGCTTGCCGAGCCGGAGCCCGAACCGGCGGAGCAGGAGCCCCAGCAAGCCGAACCGGAACCGGAACCGGAACCGGAACCGGAACCGGAACCCGCTGAGCTGCCCGCACAGCTCGAGTCCGAGCCCGCGGAGCCCGAATCCCAGCAAGACGCCTCAACGGCTGACGCCGGCACCGAGGCGCCCGATCCTGGTCTCGACGCGGACCCCACCGGGAATGAAGCCGGCGATGCGACGGAGGCCCACGAGGCACCTATCTGGAACTCCGAGGCCGACTGAAGCGGAAGGGAACCAAGGCGCCGCGCGGTCGAGGGCGGCGGCGCGAATCGGCTACGGGAACGAGATCGTGGCGTTGAGATCCGGGCGCTGCGAATCCGCTGCCAGGTCGCGGAACATGAGCTTGTACGTCTTGCCTGTGTCGACGGTGTGGGCGTATGGCGGGTCAACCGCTTTGACTCCGTGGCGCTGGGTCTGGTCCACGCTGAGGGAGGACCCGCCCGTCACGTCGGCGAGGGAGATGTCGACGTCGGTCACGATGACTGTCCACGCCACCCCGACGGAGACCTTGCCGCCGGCGCGAGGCTTGAACGTGGCGTTGAACCCGTTGAGGGCCTCGGAAATCCCCGGACTCGAGCTGCCCTGGAAGCGGCCGTGGGCGAGAGTGATCGAGGGGCTGGCAGTCGGCCAGCTGAAGGCAACATCCACGGTCGGCGTCGCCGCACCGACGCCGATGAGGGTCACGACCCAAAGCGAATGTGGGCGGTCCGCCAAGCCGTTGGGAAACCCGGGCTTCGCACCGGTGGAGCAGGTCTGCGCGCCGGCGTCGATCTTGACGCAGATCTTGACCGAGGGGGTGGCCAGCGAGCTCTTGGTTACCTGCATGGAGACCGGCCCGGAACCGTCGCTTGTGAACGAAAAGGTGCGGGAGGTGGCCAGCGGATCGCCGGTTGCGTCAAGCATCATGTCGTTGAATGTGATCGAGGCGGTGGCGGCGCTCTGGGTCGGCTTGGGGGACGGCGTCGGTTTCGTGGAGGCGGAGACGCTGGGACCGGCGCTGCCGGAGCTGCCGGACGAGCTGCCGGTCGGCGTCGCCGCGGAGGGAGAGCTCGGGGTTGCCGTGGGCCCGCCGGCGAAGGCGGTGCCGGTATCCGTGGGTGAAGGGCTGCTCGAATTCGACCCGAAGTAGAGGGCGCCGGCGACGCCGAGGAGAAGAACGCAAATCACGGCCAGAGCGATGGACACGTTGCGCCATGTCTTGTCGTTCAACCCGATCCTCCTCTGGAGCCCGTCGAGCGACGGCCGACCCGCAGGTCAACGATACCCCCTGGGATCGATACCGACACGTGTTGCCCGGGGCTCCGTTACGCTGCAGGCATGGGCTCTACAAGCCGGCATGACTGGCGTCGCCTCCTCGTCCTGTATTGGATCACCTCGGTCGTCGAAGGCATCGGCGTGGCCCAGATCTACGCCTTCATGCCGACCCGCCTCGCCGAGGTCGGTATGTCCGACGCCGACATCGGACGCGTGCTGGGTCTGCTCTTTTCCCTGTTCTTCGTAGCCGGCTTGCCCCTCATCCCGCTGTGGGGCGTCTGGGCGGACAAGTACAGCCGCAAGGCGGTCGTGATCAGGAGCGCTCTCGTGGAGGCCGTGGTGTTCCTTGCCGTGGCGGCGAGCGGAGCGCCTTGGCAGCTGGCGGTCAGCATGGTGCTGGTGGGTTTCCAGCTAGGCAACTCGGGGGTCATGATCGCGGCGATTCGAGACGTGACGCCGCGCCCCAGGCTGGGGCTGGCGATGGGAATCTTCGCCTCGAGCAGCCCGCTCGGATTTGGGCTGGGACCCGCAATGGGCTCAGTCATGATCGACTGGCTGCATTACTCGAGCGCGGCCGTCTTCACGTTCTCGGCCGGTCTTTCGGTGGCCGTGGCATTAATGCTGGCCATCTGGTCGAGCGAGGTTCGGCCGGAGGTCGTGCCCACCGGTAGCACGGTGCGGCTGGCCTTCGGCGCGGTTCGCGGCGTCTTCTCGGACCGAATGGTGCGCTGGTTGTTCGCCGTCTCGGGTGTGGTCTTCGTGGGCCGGCAAATGGCATTGCCTTATCTCCCGCTCGTGATCCACTCCGTCGAGAACTCGCCCATCCGTGAAGCGGGCTCGGTCGGGCTCGTCCTGTTCGTTTCCGCCATCTTCGGCGCGCTGCTGGCACCGGTCGCGGGTTGGGCTGCAGATCGGGTCGGCTTCCGCCGCGTTCTGGTAGTTGCGGTGGCAGGCTCGGCGGTCTCGATACTCACGATGGGCCTGGCGCCGACCATCGCCGCGATCGCGGTCGCAGCAACTCTCCAGACCGCGTTCCAGGCCGGAGTCGCTTCCATGGTATCGGGCTTGCTGGCGGTGGAGGTGCCGTCCGAAAGACGCTCCGCCACGCTCAATCTGATCTACCTGCCGCTCTACTTCGGCGGCATAGCCGGGCCGGCTATCGCATCGATCCTATATTCAAGCGGTCTCGACCTCGTCTTCGGCGTCGCGGGGGGCGTGCTCGTCGGAGCGACTGTGATGTCGCTGGTCTTCGCTCGTCGCGTCGGACCCGCAGTCGCGCCGCAGCCCGCGGAGCGCCTGTCCGGCTAGAAGGTCGGGACGTCGATCTCGCCATGGCCGACGTAGCGAGCGTCGGGCCGGATCAACTTGTCGGCCGACGCCTGCTCGATGGCGTGGGCGCTCCAGCCGGCCATGCGGGCCAGCGCGAAGGTCGGCGGGAAGAGGTCCGGCGGTAGCCCCACGCCTTGCAGGACGGCCGCGGCGTAGTACTCGACGTTGGTCTTGATGATGCGGTCCGGCTTGAGCTCACCGAAGACGCGCAGGACCACGTCTTCCACCTTCACTGCGGTGTCGAGCCAGGCGGCCATGTCCGACATCCCCTCGGCCACTTTGCGCAGCGCCGCCGCGCGCGGGTCGTAGGCTCGGTACACGCGGTGGCCGAAGCCCATGATCTTGTCGCCCCGGGCGATGGCCTCGCGCACCCACTTCTCGGCGCGTTCCGGCGAACCGATCTCGTGGAGCTGGCTGACGACTTCCGCCGGAGCTCCGCCGTGGAGCGGGCCCTTCAGCGCACCGATGGCACCGCAGACGGCGCTGGCGAGCTCCGAGCGGGTAGAGATGATCACTCGACACGTGAACGTAGAGGCGTTGAGGCCGTGCTCGGCGCCGACCACGAAGTAAGCGTCGAGAGCGCGGGCCGCAGCCGGGTCCGGGTCGACGCCGTTCAGTTGCTGGAGGAAGCCGCCCGCCAGCGATAGCTTCTGATTGGGCTTGACGGGCTCGAGGCCGTTGCGGAGTCGGTGGAACGCGGCGAGCGCCGAAGGGGCAAACGCAGTCAACTCGCGGGCCTGATCCACGGTCGGCGGCCAGTGAGGCCGGCGCCAGGTTCCCCAGACGGACACTGCGGTTCGCAGCGCATCCATCGGGTGGGTGTGGTCGGGCAGTTCCCGGAGGACGCACATGACCGGTTCGGGGACCTCAGCCGGGACCAGTCGCGCGGACTTGCGCCACTCACCTGTCCAGAGCAACTCGGCGACCTGACCGTAGGTGCCCTTCTCGACGAGCTGACCGATGGGGTAGCCGCGGTAGAGGAGCCGGCCGTTCGCACCGTCCACGAAACCGATGGCCGTTTCCGCCGCGATCACGCCCTCGAGGCCCGGCGAGTACGGCTTTTCGGCGGCGGGTTTGGGTGCGGCCGCGCCGCGCGCTTGAGCCGTTCCGTTGGGTGCCGGGTCTGCCTCGTTGGAGGACTGCACGCTCCCGGTGTTGGTCGTCGTCATCGTCGCCCTCCTTCGGGGCCGAGCGTGGCAGGAGTTGTCAGATCGGACGGCTCCGTTGCGGGTCGCATGCTACCGCGATCCAGGACCGCAGGCAGGATGCGCCCTCAGCGTTGCAGAGTGCCTCGCGGCCTATTACCAGCGCGAGCGGTGCCGGCCCGCCGCGTCGGAGCCCTCCAGGGCGTTGAGGATCAACCGAATCACCGTCGCGCCCAGAAACGCCACGATCAGCGCCCCGAAGAACCCATTCGTGCTGCCGGCGTTGAAGTAGTGCGTCGCGATGAAGCCGCCGAGGAGCCCGCCCAGGACCCCTACCAGGATGTTGGCCAGGCAGCCGTGCGGCCCGCCGCGATCCACCACGGCGCCGGAGAGCGCGCCGGCGAAGAAGCCGACCACGATCCAACCAACAACGCCCATATCCGGCACGAGACGTTCCTCCTGTCTGCCCGGGCCAAGTCGCGCCCACTCGGATGATACCGAGGCAGGAACCTAGAAAGCGTCCTTCCATGCAGGCATCGTCTTCATGTAGGCCACCGCCTTGGTTCGGGCGGCGTCGTAGTCGAGCCCTTCCTGACGCATGGTCCACTGAGTGAAGCGCTCGAGGCGTTCCTGGGCGGCAGGCAAGGTTCCTTCGGGGGCGCAGTAGCTGCAGTAGGGGATCGAAGCGTCTCCGAGGGCGTGGTCCTCGGCGCCGGCGAGCGGCATACCACAGGATTCGCAGGTGATAGCCATGTTCATCGGGGTGTTCCTTTCCGGTTGATCGGATCGTGGGTAGGTCGAGGTTTGGGCGCGGGGATCTTTGCGATGGAGGAGCTCTCGGCGGCCGCGAGCAACTCGAAGCCGCGTACGACTATCTCTCGCTCGGTCGGGGAGAGGTTGGTCATGGCCACGCCCAGCAGGTCCGGCGCGAGCACCTGGCCGACGCGCGACACGACATCACGCCCCGCATCCGTCAGCCAGACGAGGACGCGCCGCTCGTCCCGCTCGTCGCGGATCCGCGCCACCAGGCCTTTTGCCTCGAGCCGGGTGAGTAACTCGGAAACGGAGTTGCGCCGCAAGCCCAGGTGTTCTGCTTGCTCGCCGACCGTGAGCGGCCCGCTGGCGGAGAGATGCTGGAGCACCCCGACCGCCCGCCGTGTCACGGGCAGGTCCGCGCCCGCGGCCCGCTGGGCCCAGTGGTAGCGCCTGTATACCTCCGGAAAGAGGCGCGCTACTCGCCGGGCAGCCTCCTGTGGCGTGGGGACATCGCTTTCCGCTGAATTCGGGGTGGTTTCGTCGGTGGCAACCATGTCGCTACGACTATCCCTGCGCTACCGTCGCGCGTCAACGGATACGACCGATCGCTACGACATATTCCGCCTGGGCCAGGGTTTGGAGGCTCGGGAGCGCGTTTAGGGGCGTTTTGAGCCCGAATTACTGCATTCGACGTAGGCGTCCTGTCACCGGTTCGGCCGATACCAAGAACGAACCCGACCGCGCTCGTGCGTCAGCCCTGGCGAACGAGTCGCTGTCGTAAGTCTGTGGAAGCTCTGATGGCGGCCATGATCGACCACCCAGGCCTCGAACTCGAAACGACCGGTAGCCCCGCAGACCGCGGGCGGCTCCGACATCCGCCCGAGTCGCTGTTGCCCCTGATGCGAGCGGCGCGACCTCCTGCTGCCCTGAAATCGCCCGTTTCATTCGGCCGAGCGACCACCAAGACGATGCCCAGTCGTTGGGCCGGCCCGAGACGCCGGGGCGGGTCGACACTCGCGCTCGGAGAGCCAGAACGATGATCAAGCAGTTGCCCGGCTCGCTCGGGGTTTCCGAATCGAAGAACTCGTTCCTCCGACTCCGCAGGAGCGATTTCAAGCTGCCCAAGGCTCGCGACTTCCGACCGAGTCGCCCACACAGCTGGACGATCCGAACCCGATTGATCGCCGCGTCGGTTGCGCCGGTCGCGCTCGTGGCGGTTCTCGACTTCATCGGTGGCAACCTGGGTCCGCTCACGCTCGCGGTCCTGATGGGCGCTTGCGTGTTCGCGATCCTCGTGGCGCGCTCGGTGACCAAACCAATCGAGAGCGTAATCGACTCCGCCGCCCGTGTTGCCGTCGGTGACCTCAGCCAGCAGGAAGGCGAGTCGATGGTCGTGGCAACCGGTGAGCTGGGTCGGCTGGTCGACGCGTTCGCGGGGATCCGAATGTACATGGAAGAGCTCGCGGCCCTGGCGGACCGCGTGGCGGCCGGCGACCTGACCCGCGAGGTGCAGACGCGCTCGGATCAGGACGGCCTGGCTCAGGCGTTCCGATACATGATCACGAGGCTTCGCAAGATGGTTACCGAGCTGGCGAAGGCCGCGGATAGCGTCGCCGAGACCGCCAGCCAGGTCAACGAGGCCGCGGCTCAGTCGGAGACGAACGCCACTCAGATCGCACAAACGATCGGACACGTGGCCGCGGGCGCGGCCGACCAGGCCCACGCCTCGACCGACACGAGCATGGCGATGATGGAGCTCGGCCAGGTCATCGAGCAGGTGGGCTCCGGCGCAGCTCAGACGGCCGAGAGCGTTGGGGCTCAGGCAGACGCGATCAGCCAGATGGCGGGCGCGATCCGCGAGGCGGCCACCGCGTCCCACGAAGTAACTGCGGCCGGGGCTGCCGCTGGACGCGCCGCCGACAAGGGATCCGCGGCCGTTCGCGAAACGGCCTCCGGCATGGCTCGCATAAAGAAGGCCGTGGATACCGGCGCAAACGTGGTTACCAACCTCGGTGCCAAGGGAAGCCAGATTGGCGCCATTGTCCAGACGATCGACGAGATCGCCGACCAGACGAACCTGCTGGCCCTCAACGCGGCCATCGAGGCGGCGCGAGCCGGCGAGCAGGGCAAGGGCTTCGCCGTTGTGGCGGACGAGGTTCGCAAGCTCGCCGAGCGCTCACGCGCCGCGACCAAGGAGATCGCGTCGCTCATCAACGAGGTCCAGAAAGGGACTGCCGAGGCCGTCGCCGCAATGAAGGTCGGCGCTCAGGAGGTCGATACGGGATCTGCGCTGGCCGAGCGATCGGCGTCCGCACTGGACGAGATCGCCCAGGCAGTCGGCGCCTCGAACGCTGCCGTCTCGCGGATCACCTCTGCCGTCGAGGCCATGGAGGCATCCTCATCGAACGTCGTCTCCGCGTCGGACACGATCGCCGCGATCGCCCAGACCACCAACTCGGCCGCCAGTTCGATGAGCGCAAGCGCTCTCCGTGTCAACGATGCCGTAGAGTCGATTGCCGCCATCAGCCAGGAGAACTCGTCATCCGCCGAAGAAGTGGCCGCCGCGACGCATGAGTTGAGCGATCAGGCGCAGGGAGTCGTACGTTCGGCCAGCGTTCTGACCGACATGTCGGAGCGATTGCGGCGCCTCGTCTCCCGCTGGCGCCTGCCCGAAGACGAAAGCGACGACCGTTCCGACTCGCAGCGCCACGCGGCGTAGTTAGTCGAGACGGCCTGTGCCGTCCAGCAGGACGCATCGCGGGTCGCCGACGGCCAACCCTGCCGGCAGCCCATATTTGAGCTACCTAGCGGGGGTAGGCGAGACTGCCCAGGACGCGCCGTCCCCGTGCCTTCCGGAGACTGGATGTATCCACGCCGCCGCTGGCTGGCCGTTCTGGCCGGCCTTCTGGTAATCGGTGCCGTCGAGGCCCTCAGCGACACGGTGCTCGACGCGGTCCTGCCGTTCCCGTACGGCGGGATGCTCGTGTTCGGCACGGTCGTCGTGGTGGTGTCCGTCGCCGCCTGGTTTGCGTTCCGAGTCATCGACCGGCTGACCTTGGATCTAATCGAGCGTCACGTGGCCCTGGAGTCCCGGACCGAGGCTCTCCGCGCGGTGTACGACGTCAGCCTGGCGGTCTCAGGCCAGGCCGATCCCGAGCAGACGATCGGAGCGATAGTGGGCCACGCCCGGCGCCTGCTGCGCGTCGACGCTGCGGTCCTTGCGCTCGACGGGCCCGATGGCAAGCTCCGCCTACGCGCTTCGAGCGCACTCGCCAACGTCATGCGAGGCGGCGATCCCGCCCGCACGCCGGCGCTGCAGCCCAGGGACAACGAACTGGACGACTACCTGCGGCCGGGATTTTCGATCCGGCTCCAGGCGCCGGTCGCCCGAAGCGATGTCCGCGTCGGCATTCTGGGCGTGGCGACGCGTGACCGGCGCGTCTTCTCCGTGTCGGACGTCGATACGCTCTCCGCGTTGGCAATCCAGGTCGGGCTTGCCATGGAGGCCGCCCGGCTCCGAGACGAACTCAAGGCGCTCGCGGTGGAAGGCGAGCGGGAACGGATCGCTCGCGAGATGCACGACGGCCTGGCACAGGTGCTCGGCTACGTGAACACGAAGTCCCAAGCGGTCGAAAGGTTGCTCGACGACGGTCGGATCGATGAAGCGCGCCAGCAACTCGTCGAACTTGCGGTCGCGGCGCGTTCTGTCTACGTGGATGTTCGGGAAGCCATCCTGAGCCTCTCCACTCCCGTCCCACCCGAACGGGGCCTTGCCTTTGCTCTGGAGGAATACGCGGAGCAGTACGCCGAATCGTCCAAGCTGGCCGTCCGGTTCAAGGCGACGCCCGAGGCAGCGCAGGCACCGCTGACCGCCGGTGTCCAGTCAGAAGTGTTCCGTATCGTCAAAGAGGCACTTACCAACGTCCGAAAGCATGCCAGTGCCAACCGAGTGACAATCACGATGTCGCGCGACGCGAATGATCTCGTGGTTTTGGTGAGCGACGATGGCGTCGGTTTTGACCCGCAGACGGTTGGGTCGAGGCGGGAGAGCTGGCCCCACTTCGGTCTCGCGGGCATGCGCGAGCGGGCCGAATCGGTCTGCGGAACCATCGTCTGGCGGAGCAAGCCGGGCGCCGGGGCCGAGGTCGAGCTGCGTGTCCCGACCGGCGGAGAGCCGTGGGCGTGCGAGCCGGCGGTGGTAGTTCCACCAGGTGAAAACGAACGTTCGTCTCAGCAGCACCAGGTGGTCCAATCTACCGCTCCTACCCTAACGGGGGCAGACTAACCCAATGAGAACCCTACTCGTTGATGATCACGCGCTCTTCCGCGATGGAGTGGCCTCCTTGCTCCTCGCCTGGGGACATGAGGTCGTCGGGCAGGCATCCGACGGCAGCCAGGCCATCGAGATGGTGGACGAGACTTCGCCCGACGTCGTGCTCATGGATGTGCGCATGCCGAACGTGTCGGGCATCGAGGCGACGGCCGAAATCAAGGCCCGCCACCCCGAAGTGGCCATCGTCATGCTGACCGTCAGCGAGGAAGAAGCCGACCTGTTCCGGGCCATCAAGGCCGGTGCCCAGGGCTACCTGTTGAAGAATCTAGAGGCGCCGCAGCTGCGGTCGATGCTCGAAGGGGTAGCTCGAGGCGAGCCCGCGATCTCGCCCGGCACAGCCGCCCGCATCATCGACGAGTTCCTGCGGACCCGAGACGGAACCGCCCCCGCCCCCACTCAGCGGCTCACGGACCGCGAAGTCCAGGTGTTGGAACTGGTGACCGACGGCCAGCGCAACCGCGAGATCGCCGTGGAACTGGGGATCAGCGAGAACACCGTCAAATTCCACCTCAAGAACATCGTCGAGAAGCTCCACGCCCAGAACCGAGCGGAGCTGGCGGCTCGAGCGGTCCGCGAGGGCCTCGTGGCAGACGTACCGCATGACGCGGTGACGGGTCACGCGATGAGGCGCCACCGCTGACGCGGCTGCTCTAGGTTCTGCGCTCCCCCGGGATCTTGCTCGCGGCTGCCTCGTCGACGATCCAGGCCGAGCCGGGCCTCCGTGTTCGCTGGACCGGCCAGAGTCGATCGTCGCGGGTCTCGCCGAAGACGTGCCCCAAGGCGTCGGCCTTGCTCACTCCCCAGGTCACGACCAGCACCGGCGCCGCTTCCAACAACCTCGGGTTGACTGTCACGCGCGGGATATGGGGGCCGATGTGGGTCGGAGCTGGGATGCCCATCGTCCAGTCGAAGCTGTCGAGGGCTGGGCTGCCGGGAAACACCGACAAAAGGTGGCCGTCATCGCCGACGCCGACAAGGATCAAGTCGAAGACGGGCCAGTTGCCATCTGCGAGCGGGAGGTGGACGGCCATTTCCTCGCCATAGCGCGCTGCGCACCAGTTGTTGTCGTGGTACCCACCGATGGCCCTGTCTGTGGGAAACGGATGAATGTTGGCCGTCGGCAGCGGGGCGCTGCCCGGCTCGCCCTCCGCGCCGCCGAGTAGCACGTCGTCGAGGGACGCCACGTTGGACTCGGGATGGCCGCGTGGCACGAAGCGATCGTCGCCCCACCAGAAGTGGACCAGCGGCCACGGGATCGCATCGACCAGCGGCGCCTGGGCGAGCAGACGGTAGATCGGAATCGGCGTGTTGCCGCCCGTGGTGCAGAAGTCGGCCCTGCCGCGGAGTTCGACTGCGGCCACGATCGCCGCCGCGATTCTCTCGGCAGCCTCGCGCGCCGCCCCGTCCGGGTCGGTCGCGATCGTCAGGTCCGGCTCGCCCCAGTTGGGCGCCGGGAGACCCGAGAGGCTCGTTCCAGCCAATCGCCCCGGCTCGGGAGAGAGATCGGGATCGTGCTCGCTCATGAATCGCCTCTCCGCCTCCTGGTTGCCTCACGCGGCGCAGCTTCGACGGCCAGCTGGCCGGCCATTGCCAGTGCTTCGGCGGCCACTGGAGCGCCAGAGCTATCTTCCACCGCGAGCAGGAGCAGGTCCACGTCGTTGAGCCTGGGTGCGACGTAAGCCCGCCGCGCGCGCTCGCGGCCCTTGTCGCGGACCACGACATCGACCACGCGGTCGGTGGCGGTGACATCTCCGACGAGCTCGGCTCCACGGAGCCGAGACGCGATCTCGACCCGCACGGTCGATCCTCCGCTCAGGTCTGAGCAGACGGGTTGCAGCTCGACGGCGACCTGATGGTCCCCTTGGCGCAGCGTCGCGGTCCGACGGCCG
>CAZRUC010000017.1:0-15982 GCA_964603175.1 uncultured Anaerolineaceae bacterium | reverse complement strand
GAGTCGTAGACTACGACTGCCTCGCAACACGTTGCAATAGCAACAGGTTTCGTCAGGCAGGACGACGGAGGACAGCGGACCCGTGCACATCCCGGACGGCTATCTGGCTCCGGCCGTCTCTCTGGCGCTGGCGATCCCGACGGTGCCGGCCTGGGCGCTGGCGAGCAGCAAAGTCAAGAAGGTCCTCAACAATCGGACAGTGCCGCTGCTAGCCGTCTTCTCCGCTCTCAGCTTCACCATCATGATGTTCAACGTGCCGGTACCGGGCGGTACGACGGCCCATGGAGTGGGGGGCACGCTCATCGCTGTGGTGCTCGGGCCATGGGCGGCCGTAATCGCCGTGAGCACAGCACTGGTACTCCAGGCCCTGTTCTTCGGCGACGGCGGCGTGCTTGCGATCTTCGCCAACTGCCTGAACATGGGAATCATCCTGCCGTTCGTGGGCTACGGGACGTATCGCCTCCTGGCTGCCGGCTCGCCAATACTGTCGACCAGGCGGGCAGTGGCGGCCGGGATCGGCGCCTACGCCGGCATAACCGTTGCCGCGCTCGCGGTAGGGATCGAGCTGGGCATCGAGCCGATACTCTTCTCCCAAAACGGCCACGCCCTCTACAGCCCCTACGGTTTGGGAGAGGCCATCCCGGCGATGGTGGCGGCGCACGCGTTCGGCGCATCCATCGTCGAAGGGCTGATCACCGGCCTCGGCGTCGCGTATCTGCAGCGGAGCCATCCCGAGTACCTCACCAGCCTGCGCGGGATCTTCGCCCCAGGTTCCGTGACGGAGGGCGCGGTGGCGAAACGGCCGCTGTGGCAGCTCGTCCTGGCCGTCGTGGTGGCCGCAGTGGTCGTCCTGGCCGCCGTCGGCCTGGTCGAGGGCGGCGGCGACCCGGCGAGGATGTTCGGGGCCGATTGGTCCCACGTCGACTGGGCCTCCGTCGCGAGCATGCTCCTCGTTACCGCCGTGATCGGGGCGGTCGTCGTGCCACTGAGCTACATCCTCTTGCCGCGCAGCCTCAAGCGCGTCGGAGCTGTGTTCGGCGCCATTGCCGTGGTGGCGCCGCTCGGCCTCATCGCTCCCGGGTTCGCCTACGGGGAGGGGAGCGTGCGAGACGTCCAAGCCGCCTTCGGCTACGTCCCGTCGGGCCTGAGGAACCTCTCGGGGGTTTTCAGCGCACCGCTCTCCGGCTACAACATGCCGCTGCCGTTCTTCTCCGAAGCCAACGCGCCGCTGTGGCACGCCGGGATCGGCTACGAGCTGGCCGGCATCATCGGCGTCCTGGCGGTCGGTGCAGTCGTATACATGATCGCTCGCCTACTGCGCGGCGACGCGGGCGAGCCTTCGTCCGTGGTCAGCAAGAAATGACGGCCGCGGCGCCGGCTCGGCGCAATGAAGGCCGGATCGGCTGGCTCGAGCAAACGGTCGGCGGCATCACGTCCAACATCGAGCATGCCGTCTTCACCGAGCGCCACGCTCGCTCCGCCGGCTGGCTGCAGCGGCGCGATCCGCGGGCCAAGATGATTGGCACGCTGGTTGCGATTCTGGCTGCCAGCCTGACCACTTCACTGGCAGGCCTGGCGATCCTCTACGCCTTGACTCTCGCTGCGGCGCGGGCCAGCCGCGTTCCGTTCGGCTTCTTCGTCAAGCGCGTCTGGCTGGGGATCCCGTTCTTTGCCGGAATCGTCGTGATCCCCGCCATCTTCTTCGTGCCCGGAGCGCGGGTCTTCGACCTGGCCGTTGGGCCCGCCCATCTGGCGCCGTCGTGGAACGGCCTCGCCGGGGCCGTGTTGTTCGTCAGCCGCGTGGGCGTCTCGGTCTCACTGGCGGTCCTGCTCGTCGTCACGACGCCCTGGTCGGATGTGCTCAAGAGCTTGCGCTCCCTCCGGGTCCCCCAGGTCTTCATCCTTGTGCTGTCGATGACGTACCGCTACATATTCCTGTTCTTGCACACGGCGAACGGCATTCTGCTGGCCCGCAAGAGCCGCGTGGTAGGCCGCGCAACCGGGGGGGAGCAGCGCCGGTGGATTACCGGCACCATGGGCAACCTCATGGGCAGAGCATTCAAGATGAGCAACGACGTCTACGCCGCGATGCTGGCCCGCGGCTTCACGGGCGAGGCCCGAACGTACTCCACCTACCGCATGCACTCGGCCGACTGGCTCGGGCTGGCATCGGTGGCCGCCGTGGCCGTGATGGCGGTTGTGGCCGGCCGGATCGTCCCATGACGCTCGAGACTGCCGTCAACGGCTACCGCCCCGTTGGGCCCGGCGAACCGCTCTTCTCACTCCGCGACGTCCGCTATCTCTACGCCGGCCGCCAGGTGGCGCTGGACGGCATAGACCTCGACATCTGGAGCGGCGAAAGGATTGCGCTGCTTGGTGCCAACGGCAGCGGCAAGTCGACCCTGCTCAAGCTTCTGGACGGGATAGTGGCCCCGAGCCACGGGACCGTCCGCGCCCTGGGCCGCGACGTGGCCGCAGTGGCCGGTGGCGAGGATGCTTTCAGCTTCCACCGGGAGGTCGGGCTCGTCTTCCAGGACCCCGACGTCCAACTCTTCTCGGCTACGGTTCTCGACGACGTGGCCTTCGGGCCCCTGCAGCTCGGCCTGACCCCGGACGATGTGCGCACCCGCTGCGCCGAGGCGCTGGCCACGATGGAGATCGCCCACCTTGCCGATCGGGCTCCGTTCGAGCTTTCCGGTGGTGAGAAGAAGAGGGCCGCAATCGCTTCCGTGCTCTCGCTCAGACCGGACGTTCTTCTTCTCGACGAACCCACGGCCTCGCTGGACCCTCGGACGAAGTGGCTGCTCGTGGACCTGATCGGGCGCCTGGCCGCGGCCGGTCGCACACTCGTCGTGGCGACCCACGAGCTCGACATCGTTCCGATAATCGCCGACCGTGTGGTCGTGCTGGGTGAGGATCGGCGCATTCTGGCCGATGGTCTACCGGCCGCGATCCTCGCCGACACGGACCTGCTCATCCGCGCGAACCTCATCCACGAGCACGTCCACCGGCACGGAGCCATGAGCCACGTCCATGCGCACGACCTCGAGGACGGGCACCACGACGGTTCCGAATATTCCGCGGTCACCGGCTACGAAGTCGTGAGCAACGACTGAACGGCCCATCGGCCGGGCTACGATCGGCCCCCCACGCAAGGGGCCTGCCCAGTGCATACGGAAACGCCACAATGGGACCCCAATGGAGAACCGCATCCCGCGGGGGGTTCCCGGTGATCCGCGTCCTGCTGACGACGCGGATGGGTTGGGCGATGGCGCCGCCGAAAGTTCGGGACGCCCTATCGCCGACCTGGTCGACAGCGCCGCCGAGAAGGCCGCGCGCGAGCACCTCTTCGACGAGGTCCTTTCGGGCGTCGAACTCGTGCTCGAAGCCGACGGCGCCGCCTTCTGGCGCGAGACGCCCGACCACTCCCTTCTGCTGGCGTCGGGTCGGTCGATGTCACGGTCGATGCTTGACGCCCTCGATCGGACCGTCACTACGCCACTGCAGTCGATCATGCAGCGCTGGCCGGACAGTCCTCTCGTGGCAGTGCCGCTGAACGATCCCACGAACGCCATCGCCGAGGAAATTCGGGCGATCTGCGAAGTCGAGGGTGTCACCGGCCTGGCCGGCGTGCCGTGCCGCATCTCCGGGGAGATGCTCGGGCTGATGATCGTCATCCACCGCCGTCCGCATACCTGGAGCGTGCGCGACCTGGGTCTCGCGACGGGGTTCGCCGGCCAGCTTGCCACGGCCATCCAGAACGCGCGTCTCTATGCCTCGGTTCGCTCGTTGGCGAGTCGGCTCGAGGCCATCCACGAGTTGAGCCTGAGACTGGCCCAACTACGCGACGTGGACGCGATCGAGGAGACGATCGTCGCCGAGGCAGGCCGTCTCGTCGACTGCGACACCGTGCGCGTCTATCGCCTGAACCCTGAAGACGGCGCCTTCCGACCCGTGGCCGCATCCGGAAGGTTCATGGGAATTGATTCTCCTCCGCTCGAAGCTCTGGCCAGCGGGCACACCGAAACGCTCCCCGGCTGGGTCGCCAAGCGCAACGAGCCTCTGATCGTTCCGGATGCCTCCGTCGAACGGCGTTCGATCTTCCGCTCTACGTTCGGGCCCGAGTCTCTGCTGCTCGTCCCGATGTCCTACGGCAACGTGGTCCAGGGTGTCCTCGCCGTTTCCAAGGAAGGCATCGACCGCTACGGGCCCGACGACGAGCAGGCCCTCTCGATCTTCGGTCGGTATGCCGCCCAGGCCATCGTCAATGCCGACAACGTCGAACGGCTCGAACGCCAGCAGGCACTACTCGAACGCCAGATCGCGGCCGAGCGACGCCTCCTCGACGTAAGCGAGCAGCTTGTATCGACATTGGAGCCGAGACGCGTTCTCGATCAGATCGCCGACACCATCGGCAGCGTTGTTCGCTTCGACCAGCTGACGATCTACCGAATCGACCGGCAGAACGGCAAGATCGAGGCCGTCCTCACGCGCTCCGGCGAAGCCGAAGGCTCCACGACGATCCAGCCCGCCATGGACGAAGGTCTCACGAGTTGGGTCATCGGCCGCGGCGACGCGGTTTGCGCCAACGACGTTGCGGAGGGCGTGCTCGCGGTCGGCCCCGACGGCTTCGACGAGAACGAAGATGAGCAACCGGCAGTGCCCATAGACCGCCACGGCCGCAGCTCCGCCCCCACACCCATGACTCAGAACATCATCGTCGTGCCTCTGCGGACTCACGGCGAGGTCGTAGGCAGCTTGAACCTGATGCGTGTCGGAGGCCCCGGGGCGCACTTCGGCGAGCAAGAGTTCGAGCTCAGCAAACTGTTCGCGGGCCAGGCCTCCATGGCCCTCCAGAATGCCGAAGCCCACGTGACCGTTGCGTCTCGGGCCGATCTCGACGCACTCACGGGTCTGCGCAACCACGGCACGTTTCAACGTGACCTAGACACGCTGGTCGACGCGGGCAGCCCCTTCTCGCTGCTCATGATGGACCTCGATTCATTCAAGGCATACAACGACACGTTTGGCCATCCCGCGGGCGATGGGCTACTCCAGGTCGTGGCCAAAGCAGTTGTCGGAGCAATTCGCCAGAACGACCGGGCATACCGATACGGCGGCGACGAATTCGCACTCCTCCTGATCGGAGCCAATCGCAGCCACGCGACGGAAGTGGCGGGCCGCGTGCGTGCGGCCGTTCGGATGGCAGTGACCGGCTCATCCGCGGGATCACCGGGCCTGGTCGTCAGCGCGTCGATAGGCGCCGCTCACTGGCCTGCCGACGGACTCGTCAAGGCAGACCTGGTGCTCGCCGCCGATCAGGAGCTATACCAGGCCAAGCGTCAGCGGGGAGCGCACAGCACGACTGCCGAGGACAGTCCGCAAGCGGACCGGCCGGCCCGGGCGGAGGCCGATCACGCCGCCACTTTCCCCCACGGTTCCCTGCTCGAGGCCGCACACGAAATGCTCGGGGCCGCCGGCCTGGCCGAGATCGCGGCTGCGACACTCAGGCACGCGGTGAAGATCGCCGCGGTCACCGACGCATTCGTGGCCATGGTCGATGACACTGTTCCCGGTTCGTCCCGAAAGGGCTCGACGGGGCGTCCGGCGACGCACACGTCTATGCGTCTCCTGGCAGGTCTCGGTGCTTTCGAGACGCGCAAGCTGCGAATCCGTCGCGGCACCGGCTTCTGGGGCCGCGTGTGGCAGGAGGGAGCGCCACTCCAGGACGGGTCTGGTGGGGGCGTGGGGCTGGTCGGGGTGCCGCTTACCGATGGCGGGCAAGTCGTAGGGCTATTGGGCCTTGTCGCACCCCAGCCTTCCGGCTTGAACCATGAGCGCCTGCACCAACTCACCCGTCTCGCTGCCCTGGCCTCGACGGCAGCTACGGCTTCGGCTCGGCGCTCGCAAGCGAACTGAACCGGCCGGATCGCGCCGCGGCGCACCTGCCCGGTCGAACTCTATACTCGGCCCATGTTTGAGCATCACCGATCTCGGCGCAGATTAGTAGCCGCCGTTGCGCTCGTAATGGGCGTGGCGATCGTCGTTTCTTCCACGTTCCAGCTGCCCAACCTTCGGGCCGCCCGGAGCGACGTCCGCATCCTCATGGGTGCGGCCACCTCGCTGGACCCGGCGATCCAGACCGACGCGGCGAGTGCTCAGATCGACGCCCAGCTCTTCGAATCGCTGACGGCGGTAGACGCCTCCCAGCAGATTCAGCCGGCTCTCGCGGCCACCTGGGAGACGCTCGACTCCGGCCGTCGGATCGTGTTCCATCTGCGGCCCAACCTGACCTTCTCGGACGGTTCTCCTCTCGCCGCCAAGGACGTGGTGGCGAGCTGGATGCGCGTGCTCGCGATGGCCCGCCAGGGCGGCCTGGCGTCCCTGCTCGACGACGTCACGGGAGCGGAGGCTTACGCCACGGGTGCGGGCCCCGCGGCCGGAGTTGGCCTGCAGGCGCCGGACAGCGCCACTGTCCAGGTGGACCTGTCCGCGCCCGCTTCAGACTTCGCGGCGATCGCCTCGAGCCCTACACTCGCGGTCGTTCCGCCGGGCCTGGATTCGAATCCGAATCTGCTCAAGCCCGGTTCGTTCGTCGGGAGCGGCGCGTACGTTCTCGGCGCGATCACTTCCACGGAAACGACGCTGCAGGCCAACTCCCACTACTGGGCCGGCAAGCCGGCAATCTCGACCGTTCACGTCCTGAAGGACATCGCCGGACAAAGCCCCGTCGACGTCTTCCTGGCGGGCAAGCTCGACTACACGCCGATTGCCTCATTCGACGCAACGTGGATCGCCTACGACCGCACCCTCGGCCCGACGTTGCGCCTCGTCACGACCGCCTCAGTCGAGTACTACGGTTTCGACACCACCAAGCCGCCGTTCTCGGACGTGCACGTGCGGCGGGCATTTGCAATGGGAATCGATTGGCGGCGGCTGGTCACCCTCCTCGACGACCCGACCGAAAAGCCGGCCACGAGCATGGTGCCACCGGGCATCCCCGGCGCGAGCGGCACCGATTTCGTACCCAAGTTCGACGTGGCCGGCGCGAAGGCGGAGCTGGCGCAGGCGGGCTTTCCGAACGGCGTGGGATTCCCGAAGATCACGCTCGTGACGGCCGGAGGGTCCGTCGACGGGGCGATCGTGGCCCAACTCCACGCCAACCTCGGCATCGACATCGGTTACGAGACGCTTGACTTAGCCACTTACTACGAGCGACTGGCCAACGATCCGCCGGCTTTCTGGGAGCAGGACTGGCAGGCCGACTATCCCGGTGCCTATGACTTCCTGGGCCTTCTCCTGGGAACGGGCAAGGCCAACAACTACGGCCACTGGAGCAACACCTCGTTCGACGCGGCGCTCGGCAAGGCGCTCTCCGCAGGTTCGCCCGGCTCCACGCAGGCAGCCTTCGACGAGGCGCAGGCCGTCGTGCAGGACCAGGCACCGGTGATCCCGGTAGACAACGCAACCAGCTACTGGCTGGCCGCCAAGGGGCTCCTCGGCGCCGCTCCCAACGGCCAGGGTCTGGTGCGATTCGCGGGTCTGGCCTGGGCGTCCGGCTCATGAGTCCACGGCACTCGACCGACTCCGCACGTCGCCTCCTCGGGGCGGTCTTCGTGGCAGCCTTCGCGCTGGCTGTCGGCGCTCCGCAGGTCGGCGCAGCCTCGCCCGATTTCGGGACGCCCAGCGCCGTCTCCACGTTCGGACAGGGCATCGACTTCAGCCAACCCTACAACGGCCCGACATTTACGAGCGCCGAGATCTCCCTGACGTTCCCCGGCTCGATCGCCCCATTGATCACCCAGCTCAAGGATCAGAGCTCAGGCCCGCTCACGTACACGTTGGATGCCACCGAAGGCCAGCTGCTGCCCAACATGCAGATCGTCGCGACTTTCGAGGTCACGCTCGCCAACGGCACAACCGAGGCTGGTCCGGCCGTGAACGTGACTTACGCGGACACTCAGGCCAAATGGCAGACGGTCACCGCCGGGATCGTGACCATCCACTACTACTCCGGCAGCAGCTCTTTCGTGCAGCAACTCGGATCGATCGCCCAGCAAGGCTTGGCCAAGTCTTCATCGTTCCTTGGGGTCAATGAAACCAAGCCGATCGACTTCTTCGTGTACAGCGACCAGAAGTCGTTCCTCGCTGCCATGGGTCCGGCCACCGGCGACTCCGTCGGCGGTCAGGCGAAGCCGGAATTCCGCACTTGCTACGCTCAGATCAGTTCCGGCGACCTGACGTACGCACGATCGGTGATCCCGCATGAGTTGACCCACGTGATCTTCGCGGATGCCGTGGACAACCCGTACCACGATCCGCTCAACTGGTTCAACGAGGGAATGGCCGTCTACCTTTCCGACGGTTTCGCAAGCGACAACCGCCAACGCGTTCAGCAAGCGGCCTCGAATGGAACGCTCATGCCTCTCGCCGCCCTCACCGGCGCATTTCCGAGAATCACCGACCGCTTCTACCTCGCATACGCTGAAGCGGTCTCGGCGGTGGACTTCCTCGTCCGCAAATATGGCCAGGCCGACGTCGCCAAGCTCTTGAGCGCCTACCGGACGGGCTCGACCGACGACGAAGCCTTCAAGGCCGCGATCGGCATCGACACGGTCGCATTCGACAAGGCCTGGCTCACGGCCAACGGCGTGAACTCGTTGCAGTCGTTCGGCCCCCAGCCCGCGCCCACGGGACCGCTTCCGTCGGGGTGGGGCGCCTCCGCAGGCGGGGGGCCAACTCCGACCGGGTCGGGCGTGGCCGCCGGGGCTACGCCCGGAGTCGGCGGCTCGAGCCAGCCGGCCATCCTGACCGCCAAGCGAAACCCAACACTCGAGGCGTTCGGAGTCGCCGGAGTCCTCTCGAGCATCGCCTTGGTCCTGCTGGTCGCAGGCTTCATACTTCATAGGAAGTCCGAAGGAGGGGCGCCATGACCGTCAGGCCCCGCAGAAAGAGGATTGCCTCCTGGCAGGGGACCCTCGCCATTGCCTTGCTGCTTCTCGGCTTTCTGATCGCAGCACAGGTTTCGGCGCAGGCCCCGGCGGCGGCATACAGCGGCCTCGAGCGGCCCGGGCTCGTTCAGACGATCCAGGATCTTCAGCGCCGGCACGACGATCTGGCGGCGTCGATCGTGGCGACGCGGTCCCAGCTCGCAGCAGTGCGCGAAGGCGGCCAGGGCCGGCAATCGGACCTGATCGCGCTGAACCAGCAGCTACAGCAGGCTCAGCTGGCCGCCGGGTTCACGACCGTGCAAGGCGGCGGCGGGTACGTGTACCTGAGCGACGGCACTGTGCCGCCGGGCATAGGTGGCAATGCGACCGACTACCGCGTCGACGCGGCCGACATCCGCACCATCGTCAACGGTCTGTGGCGATCTGGAGCCGAAGCCATCGCCATCAACAAGGAGCGCGTGGTGACGAGTACGGCCATCGTCGACGTCGGCGGATCGATCCTCGCTAATTCGGCCTACGTCACCGACGGCACCGGCCAGTACGTGATCTCGGTCATCGGGCCCTCCGACATATGGACCAAGCTCTCGTCCATTGACACGTTCCGCACGTGGATGGAGCAGCGTTACGGGCCTTTCCACCTCGCGATCCAGTACGTGCCCGACTCGAAGGTGCTCGTTCTCGGATATGCGGGCACCGCCAACCTTCACGTGGCGCAGGTCTCGCCCGCGCCCTCCAGTACCCCGTAGCGCCATGCGTCACTTTCGCAGCCAACTGACTCTGGCCTTCGTCGCAGTGGTGCTCGGCTTTCTCGTTGTCGTCCAGTTGCGCGCGCAAAGCGCCGGCAGTTCGCTGGACAGCAAGTCGATCCAGGACTTGACGGCAATCATTGCGCAGCTCAACGTCGGCAACGACCAGCTTCTAGCCCAAAAGACCACCGAGGAAGACAGCCTTCGGCAGGCGCAGGCCGATCTCCAGCGCGGCCAGAGCGCGGCGGGCGGTGCTCAGAGCGACCTGAATCAGATCCTCGGGTGGGCGGGTCTCGACGCGATATCGGGTCAGGGCATCCGCTTGACCCTCAGCGGCCCGTTTCCGGGCGAAGTCGCGGAGGATGCGCTCAATGAGCTCTGGAGCGCCGGCGCCGACGGCATCGACGTCAACGGGATACGGATTGTTCCGGGCATCGTAGTCTCGGGCCAGCCCGGCTCGCTACAGGTGGGTTCGGTGACCGCCGGACATACCCTGGTGATCTCGGCGATCGGCAACCGCGACGCTCTCGCCGGCGCCCTGCAGCGGCCGGGCGGTTTTCTGTCCCAATTCAAAGCCGGCTACCCCGACGCGACCTCGAGTGTCATTTCCGTGACAAATCTCCTGCTTCCCGCGACCGACGAGAGCCTGATCCCCCGGGACGCGCAGCCTCGGCTCTGATAGGCTGAGCCGCCGTTATGAAGGATGCGATTTCCTCCCAAGTTCAGGCGCGCGTCGCGTCGGCCGCCGAGCCCGCCGTCGTTGAGTTCATGCTCGGCGACGTCGTCGGCCTCCGTCGCGCCCACCCCTGCGGCGGGCACGAATGGCTCGTCGATCGCTTGGGCGCGGACGTGGGTTTGCGCTGCCGCACATGCAGCCGGCACGTTCTCCTGGATCGACGCACGCTGGAGCGGCGTCTCATCGGCTTCGTCTCCCGCGGCGATCTGGCAATGAGCCTGGCCGTGGCGCCTGTGCCGCGCGACGCCGCGCGACGCGGGGAAGGCAGCGAGCGATGAACGTGCCGCGAGCCACTCGCCGGCCCGGTACCCGCACCAAGGCCGGCCCTCGGGCAAGGCGTCCGGTCACCACGCCTCAAGAAGGCGGCGGCATGGCGGTCCTGCGGAACCGGCCTTTCCTGCTGCTGTGGTTGGCCCAGTTGTCGACGCAGGTCGGCGGCAACATGGTCATGTTCGGCCTGTTCATCATCATCGGGTCCAACTACAGCGGCTCGAAGATCGCCATCAGCATCCTGCTGCTGAGCTTCCTCGTTCCGGCGATCCTCTTCTCGGCGATCGCGGGGGTCTTCGTCGACCGCGTGGACAAACGGCACATGCTGCTGGTCACGAACGTGCTCCGTGGAGTGGCCTTCCTGATGGTCTTCCTGGTCGGCAACAACCTGCTGCTGCTCTACCTGCTGATGATCCTGGTATCGACGGTGACGACATTCTTCGGCCCGGCGGAAGCGTCGATGATTCCGTTCCTCGTGCCGAGGGCGCAACTGCTTGCCGCCAACGGGCTCTTCACGCTTACGACGAATGCGTCATTCGCGCTGGGTTTTGCGCTGTTCGGGCCGTTCCTGGTGGCGCTGGCCAGCCCGCAGGTCCTGATCCTGGTCGTCGCCGTGCTCTATTTCGTGGCGGCCGTCTTCTGCTGGACTCTGCCGTCCTCGCTCCCGAGCGGCCTCTCGCTCAGCGCCGGCCAGACGGTTACCGACGCGGAGCGTGCGGTCGAGACGTTGTTCGGCCAGCTCGTCGAAGGCATCACCTATATACGCGACCATCGCAACGTAGGCTGGACGCTCTCATACCTGGGCATCACCGGAGCACTGATCGGCATACTCGCGGTGCTAGGTCCCGACTTTGCAAAGACGGCCTTGGGGCTCGGCGACAAGGGCCTGGTGGTGGTCGTTCTGCCGCTCGGCCTGGGCATCGTCACAGGCATCCTGGCCCTCAACGCCTACGGCTGCTACTTCCCCAGGCGGCGTGCGATCGAGGCCGGTTTGATCGTGCTCGGGGCCCTGCTCGCGGTGCTTTCCGCCGCCGGTCCGATCTCGCGCTTCCTCGAGGCCCAGGTGGCCGGCCAGGGCTTTGAGGATGCCAGCCGGATGGTCTCCCTCCTCTCAATGGTCATCGCGATCGCCTTCATCGCCGGCGCTTGCTATGCCGTCGTGGCGATCTCAGCCCAGACGCAACTCCAGGAAGAGCTTCCTGAGGACGTGCGTGGCCGTGTCTTCGGCGTCCTCAACATGCTGATTTCGGTGTCGAGCCTCCTGCCGATCATCGTGGTCGCCCCGGCCGCCGATCTTGTCGGGACCGCCCCGATCCTGGCGGTCGTCTCGATCGTGGTTTGCGTATCTGGTATTGCCAGTGTCGTGCGGCGAGGACCGCTGCAGCCCCTCGAGGCGACCGCTCGAGCCGGAACCGCTGCCGGCGGTGCCGCCGAGGCAGTGCTGCCGGCGGCCCAATCCGAATGCGGACCCAGCACGCCGGCCGCCAAGTCCCTGCCCAAGCCCGAGACGCACACGTGACTGATCCGGCGCACGCCGGTCTCAACGGAACTACGAGCGGTGGCGCGCCGGAGACGCCGAAGGAGTGGCGCGCCGCCGCCATCGCGATCCTGGCCGGGGGAGCAGCCCTGGGCCTGCTCGTCGGAACTCGTCGCATGGGGCGCCTCGTTCCCGCCCTGACGGCCGGCGTGGCGCTCGGAGCCGCGATTCCAATCGCCGCTGCATCGAGACGCCCGCCCATCGGCCCAGACGACGCCGGCCGGGCTCTGGCCGATGCCACCCTGCCGCCCACTTTCACGATCCTGGTCGGCGCTCGAGATGAGGCGGCCGTCCTCGCCAAATTGGTGGCGGACATCAGCCGGCAGGATTACCGCGACAAAGACGGCCAGCCGCTCTTCGAACTCGTCGTCGTCGACGATCGGTCGAGCGACGGAACCGGGCGAATCGCCGAAGAAACCGCAAGGGACTGCGGCATTGGCGACGTGACTCGGATCTTTCGTCGGGAAGGCGCGGGCCTCGCAGACGGCAAGGGCGCGGCCCTAACTGCGGCACCGCCGGACGTGTGCCGGGGAGATGTTGTCGCGGTCCTGGACGCGGACGCGCGCCTCCAACCACAGTTCCTGCGTCTGGCCGCGGGCTACTTCGCGGCGGGAGCGAGAGCGGTTACGGCTCGCCGCCGGATCCTCGGCTCGGAAGACGGCTGGCTGTCGGGCGCGCAAGCCGACGAGCAAACCCTAGACGGTGAGATCAATCGGGGCCGCTGGGCGCTCGGAGGCTGCTCCGAGTTCCGCGGCAACGGGATCATGGTCCGATGTGACCTGCTCGCCACCGCCGGGGGCTGGCGCGCCGCCGCTCTGACGGAGGACATAGACCTCTCGAGCCGGATCGCGGCCATCTCGGGCGATTCTGTAGCCTGGGCAATCGATGCCGAGGTTTGGGAGGAGCCGGTACGCACGCTTAACGGCTTGTGGCGGCAGCGCCTGCGATGGGCGGAGGGCGCGTTCCGACGCGTTTTCGAGCACGGCCCGGCGGTGGTCACCAGTTCGCAGCTTTCGATCGGCTCCAAGCTGGATTTCGTCGCCTACGTTGGGCAGCTGGCGGTGCCGCCTATCGTCCTCGGGGCCGGGCTCTCGGCTGCCGTTACCGGGCGACGACGTGGGCTGCTCGCCATCCTGGCCGGATATCTGGGCGTGAGCGCCCTCCTTGGTTGGGATGCCCTGCGGTGGGAGACTCGAGGGGATCGGGGCCCATTGAGCGTCCGGGAGCGTGTCGGTCGCGCCCTTCGTGTGTCGGTCTTCAATGGGCTGTGGTTGCTGGTCGTTCCGAAAGCTCTGATGGACCTGGCTCTGCGCCGCGGGCCAATCCAGTACTCCAAGATGGAGCACGCGGGGACTGCCTCGCCGGATCCCGTTCCTCCGGCCCGCGGGTGATCACCAGATAAGTCCCAGATAAGCGGCTACCTATAGAGTCCGGCCCACGCGTTGGTTGCGACCGTCGTTCGTAAGACGAATGAGGTGGCGGCCGCAGCCACGCGGTATGGGACGACCGCCGGAGTCCTCAGCACCAACTCAACGGATCGCCGTGCCCGTCGGCGCCCGGAACACCGGCCGGAGGCCGGGGAGGAGGGAGTCTGATCTCGTAGAACCCGTGCACCACACGCATCCACCCGCCGCAAAGAAGCTCTCCCGCCGCCCAACGACAGGAGGTCCTCATGAAACGGGCGCGACTATTGCTCGTTTCCGCGCTCATTGCGGCGTCCACCCTCGCCTCCACGGCCCCGGGCGCTTTTGCGCTCAAGGGCCAGGTCAGGTCCAACTCCGACGGCTTCAGCATGTCCTGCGTCGGTTTCGCCGACACATATCCGCAGCAGCTGTACTCGCTGACGGTCACCCAGATGGCCAAGCTGGGCTTCTCGATCGCCGACTCGTCGATCGGACCTTCCTTCACGAAGACCGCGTTCCTTACGACGGTGCTCCAGGACTACGCCGTGTATGTACACAGCCACGGCGACAACTACTGGGCCTCGTCGGGTGCGCCGAACGTCGATTCGGGCTTTCTTCAGGATCCCGGCTCCGGTCGCTGCAACGACTACACGAGGGACGTCGTGCGGTCCAGCTCCATCAAGGCGGCCACGGCCGGTAGCCCGTACAACCTCGTGATCATGTCGACGTGCTTCCTGGGCTCCGACAACAGCACCATGCCGGGTGCGTTCCAGATCGAGCAGACCAAGCTCTCGAACCAGCCCGAGTTCTATCTGGGTTATGTCGGTCACGTCTACGACAGCTCGATGCTTCGCTTCGAGCAGGCCTTCTGGAGCTACATCAACGCGGGCAACCCCTACTACACGCTGTGGGGTGCGTTCACCTACGCCAACAGTCTCGGCGGCTACGCGTATCCGGATACAGCAGATCCATTCCGACCCAACTGGTGGGGTAGCTCGACTTATCGCGGGACCCCGACAGTCCCGGCGAACGGGTGAGGACGATGTCAGCGACCAGATCGAATACGGCATTCAAGTCCGCTATCGGAGTCGGCCTTCTCATCGGTTGTTTGGCCATTGCCGGCAATTCCCTTTCCGGCGCGGGCCAGTCACCCAGGCCCGGCGAATCGGCTTCACCCACGGAGCCGACGGTCGACTTCCAGCTCCTCGACGCACAGGCGAGTCCGATCGTCTTCTCTCATGCCACCACGGCTCGCGACGCGCTCGGTTTTCCGGTAGGCGTGAGCCGCACCGGAAAGCACGTCAAGGATGGCTTCCAGCACGCCGAGTACGACGAGGTCGACGAGTTGGACGCGGCGGGTCAACCGATTTCGATGACTCAACTCGATAAGTCGGGCCGCGTGATGTCTGCTGTCCGGCTCGATGCGAGTCCACGGCCGGCAACCAGGATCGGCCGCGACTCAGCTCTCCAAGCCGCTCAGCGCGGAGCTTCCGCCGCTGGGATGGCCGCAGGCGGAACCGCATCGGCCAACGTCGACCCGGCAACCGATGGCTGGACTGTTCGCTGGAGCCGAATCCAGGACGGCATCGGCGTCCGCGGCGACGAAACAACAGTCCAGGTACGGCCTGACGGCAGGATCCAGAGCCTCGCTCGTGTCGAGCACCAACTCGCCGCCGCGCCGGCACAGCGAATCAAGGCTGACGAAGCCAAGCAGTTCGCGTCCAACAAGGCCGACCTGTGGTTCCGCGCCCACGGCTCGGACTACAGCATCGACTCCATGGACCTGGAATGGGTCGGGCCGAACGGCGCCTTCGACGCCGGCAAGTCCATCGATCCGCAGCCGGTCTACCGCCTGGCCTGGGTCGCGAACGTGAAGCCCTCGGGCGACGCGTCCAAGTACCTGTGGATGGTCACGGTCTACCTCGACGCCGGGGACGGCAGCCTGCTTGGCGGCGACTTCGTCGAGTAACACGACTCCGAACACCTGGAGCTTGGCTCTGGGTTGGGAGTTCCATTCCGCGGCCGCCTCCCTTCCGGGGGCGGCCGCGGGAACATCTCAGAAAGGGGACCCATGGAGGGATCCGACCGCTACGTCGTCAAGAGAATGATCGCCGGCCTCGTGGCCGTATCGCTCGCGGTTGCAGCCTGCTCCCCGGGCAGCGCGACGTCTCCGAGCACGGCCAACGCTGCGTTGAGCTCTTCCTCGGGCGCGACTTGCGTGCCGTCCGGCTCGTCCGCCGGTTCCTACGCTTCGGCGAGCACCGCGGCCGGAGCGGACGCACCAGCTTTGCTCGTTCTCGCCGCCTGTGAAGACGGAACCCCTCGGTTGTGGAGTCTCG
>CAZRUC010000016.1:4557-16146 GCA_964603175.1 uncultured Anaerolineaceae bacterium | reverse complement strand
AGATGAGCGTGAACGAAACGGCCGCGCGTCACCCGAACCGGTTCCTGGCGGACCTGACGCAAGCAATGCGTACAACCGCCGAGACGGCGCGGCAGGGGACGATCGAACAGGCACAAGCCGATGCAAAGACGTACGTAGAACGGCTTCATGCAAGCACCGAGGACGAGGCAGCCTCGCTGCGCAAAGCCGCTGAGACAGACGTCGCTGCGATTCGCGACTGGTCCAAGGCTGAGATGGAGCGCATCCGCGTCGAAACGGAGAAGCGCGTGTCACGGCGCCGTGAGCTCCTCGATCAGGAGCTCCACGAGTACAACGCCGCCATCGAGCTCGAGGTCCAGCGAGTCGAGAAGCGAGTCGGATCGTTCGAAGAGGAAGTCGCTCAGTTCTTCGAGCAACTCCTCCAGGAAGCCGACCCGACAATCTTCGCGAGCATGGCCGCCCAGATGCCCGATCCGCCGGCCTTCACCGAAATTGCCAATGGCGCTCTAACCGCCGAGCTCCGCGCTCGACGCGAGCAGATCATGCGGACCGACGTGGCCCTTCCGGACTTCGACTCCAATGGATCCAACGGCTCCCGGGCCGATGCCAAGCGCGTCCTGGACAACGGCGACAACGGCGCTCGGAACGGCGTGGTCGCCCCCAAGCCGGCGGGCCGTGAGTCCACGCAGGTCGTGGTCGTCGGGCTCGTCAGCGTCGCCAGCATCGCCACCTTCAAGCGCCAGCTCGGTCGGCTGCCCGGAGTCAAGAACGTGGGCGTGTCGTCCGGACCCGACGGTGAGTTCATCTTCACCATTGGGCACAGCGCGGACACCTCGCTCAGCACGCTCATCCCGACTTTGCCGGCCTTCCAGGCTCGCGTCGTCAACGAGCACGATGGTGTGCTGAACGTCAGCGCGCATGATCCCGAGGCAGAGGGCTAGACTTAAGAGGTCGCTCTCCGACCGTCATTAGGAGATCCCGCCACCTTGGCCCGATCAGCAGTCGTCATTGCACTTCCGCAGGCAGAGCTGGTCGCCGTAAGCGCCCAGCTCGCCGAGGCTGGGTACGAACCGATCGCGGTTGAGTCGGCGGACGATCTCGAAAAGCTACTCAACTCTCGTCGCGACATCGGCGTCGCGATCCTCGACGGCGAAAACGACTTCGACCGCACGCTCGAGATGTACGCACTCCTCCACGAGGACGACCGAAACATCCCGGCGCTGATGGTCGTTGCCGCCCGAGCCCTCGATCGAATGAGTCTGGCCGGTCGGGCCCGCGTCAACGATGAGTACTTCACCCGTCCCTACTCCGCGGAATCACTGCGGTGGCGAGTCGAGGCGATGCTCATTCGCGCCGAGGTCCCGACCGTAGCAGGCCACGGGCCGATCATCGAGACTGCGTCGCGGGAGGCTGCGGAAGCGCCGGCCGACACTCGACGGGGCCAGATCGTCATCGTCTTCAACCCCAAGGGCGGCGTCGGCAAGACGACCATTGCGGTCAACGTCGCTGCCATGTTGCAGGTCCGCAAGCACCAGCGAGTGTTGCTCGTCGATTGCGACACCGTCACCGGGCACATTGCCTCGTCGCTCGGCATGGAGCACGTCCGAACTGTCGCCGACGCGTGGACCGACGACCTCGAAACCGGGACGAGCGAGCCGTTCTCCGAGATCGCAGTCCCCCACTCCAGCGGCGTCTTCGTTCTCGTGATGGCCGAGTCCCCGTTGCATACAGAGATCCTCGAGCCCAAGCGCGTGGCCGAGGCGATAACCGCCGCCCGGCGCTCCTACGACTGGGTCATCGTCGACATGCACCCCGACTACGGCCCGTTGAACCAGGGCATCTTCGAGCGGGCAGACAAGATCATCGTTCCGGTGACGCCCGACGTGCCCGCCATCAGGGCCGCCGTCCAGTTCCGCGAGGTGGCGGTCGAGCTCGCGATCCGCGAGCGCCTGGCCATGGTCGTGAACCGCGCCAACAGCGGCGTCTCGGTCGCCGACATGGAACGGACGGTCGGCATGCCGGCCCTGGCCGAGGTTCGGTCCGCCGGAATGCTGTTCGTCCGCGCGGCCAACGAAGGTCGTTCTGCCGTCGAGCGGTTCCCCAAGGAGAAGGTCGTCGACGACATCGAGAGCCTCGTCGACCGACTGATCGCGACTCGCGATCCTAGCGCCGCGAAGACAGGCAGTGGCTTCATGGGCATCTTCGGCGGGCACGACCAGAAGTCGTCGGTGCGCGCCTCTTAGCCCTCGGGCTCCGGTCGGTCAGGCCGCATGCGGCATCTCGATCGCGTGCTCGGCGAATGCCTGCAGCAGCCGCCCCAGCAGCTCACCCCCGACCGACCACTGCTCCGACGCTCTTACTGTGCCGCGTATCTTCAGGGTAACGCCGCGCTCACCGATCTCCGAGATCCTCTCGAAATGCGGAGCCTCGAGAACCTTTGACGCCCACTTCGGATCGGCCGCCAGGCCCCGACCGACGCCGTCAATCACCTCGGCGGCCAGCTCGAGGTTCGTACCGTAGACGACTACGACGTCCTGATTCACGCGGGCCCACCCACGAGTCATGTTCGAGGCGACGCCGATCTGACCGTTCGGGACCGAGTGGACGACGCCGTCCATGTCGCGCAGGGTCGTACGCCGGAGCGTGAAGTCCTCGACCCGGCCCGACACTCCGGCCACGGTGACGATGTCGCCTTTGGAGTACTGGTTCTCGACGAGAATCAGCGCGCCGTTGAGGTAGTCGCGGACCAGGTTCTGGGTGCCGAGTCCGATCGCGATCCCGGCGATGCCGAGGCCGGCGATGGCGGGGCCGACGTCGAGGCGGAACCCGGCCTGCAGGATCATGAGCGTCGCAACGACGATCACGAAGAACCGTATGACGTTGACCGCCAGCGTCTCGATCGTGTCCTGGCGCTTCTTGATCTCGCTCGCGGTCAGGTCTTTGGAGGTTCCCTCCAGCGTCTCTCGTGTGAATACGGCGCGAACGGCCCCGCTGACGAAGATGTGGGCCAGCCGAATGATCAGCGCGGCCACGATCAGGATCGCGAGAACGGCAGCGGCGCCGGCGACCACCGGGCCGAGATGGACCGTGGTGCCGCCCCACGGCAGGGTGACAGTCCAGTCGGTGTTATTCATGCGGTAAGCGTAGCAATAGAAGCGGCCCCTCGGGAGGGGGACCGAGGGGCCGCTTCAAGACCGATTCGAATTTCGCCCGGAAGGGCGGGGTTCAGTCGGAGGCGACGACGCCGCCGATGCGTTCGGTGATTACCGCAGCCACGTCCCGGATCCTCTCGACGAGTTCGGGGATGCGGCTCGGCTGGATGCGATTGCCGGACGCCCGAACTTCCAGGGCCGCCACCACGGAGGCGCGCTGGTCGAAGACCGGAACGGCAACCGCGTTGACCGTGGGCTCGTGCTCGCCGAAGGCAGTCGCGAAACCGCGCTTGCGAACTCTCGCGAGTTCCTCGAGCAGGAGATCCACTCGCACGATCGTGTGGGACGTGTAGGGCGTGAAACCAATCTTCGATAGGCGGATGACTTCGCGCTCAGGTCGGTTCGAGAGCAAGACCTTGCCGGGGGCCGTCGCATGCAGCGGCAGATTCCGGCCGGTGCGGTCGTGTCCCATGCCCGAGGCATCGGACCAGGCGATGGTCACAACGCTGTCGCCTTCGAGCACTCCGAGAGTGGTCGTCTCCTTGACGGAGCGCGCCACACTCTCGAGTTCCGGCATTGCGATGGACCGGAGGTCGAGCGTCTTCTCGGCGTGCCCGCCGAGGCGGACCACCGCCAGCCCCAGCCGATACTTGCCCGAGTCATCGTCCTGCTGCACCAGACCGCGCTTCTGCAGCGTGGCGAGCAGGCGCGAAGCAGTCGACTTGTGAAGGCCGAGACGCCGCGCGAGCTCTGTAACTCCGGCTTCTCCTTCGGATTCCCCAAGAGCTATCAGAAGCGAGGCGGCACGATCGACGGACCGTACAGCGTTGCCATCCAACATGACCCTACTCCTCCCGGGCTTGGTGCAAGTGGGACGCGATTGCTCGACCGCAACCTTCGAACCTGTCCGCTTCCTGCCCGAACTAGAAGCGGTTGTACGACGATTAGTTGATGTGGAGCCCCGAGCTAACAGCCCAGCTTGGGGGCCCACAGGATGGTTTCAATGTCTCGCGCAGTGGAACTGAGGGAATGTTGACATAGTTACTAAGAATTAGTCAAGCCTGCGAAGGTGGTTCTCGGTTCCTCCAGTCTCGTCCTCCTCCGAGGCGACAAGTAACGCCCTTCGGCCGTCAAGCCCACGTCGCAGCCATGCCATAGGACATTGCAACCGCATTACACGTACTCCCCCAATGGGCGGGGTAAGATGCCGGAAGTACCACCCCTCGGGACAAATGGAGTATCTCGTTGCATAGCAAGCAATCGGCCGGGATTTCCCGTAACAACTCCGTTACGAACGCGGGCAGGGGTCTTCCGGCCTCCGTTGCGCCTCTCTCCGACTCCGAAAGAAGCACGGTTCGAGCCGAGTTTCCGGCGCTGGCGCGACGGCACGACGACCAGCCCTACGTGTACCTCGACGGGCCCGGCGGCACGCAAGTTCCACGCCGCACCATCTCGGCGATGGCGGCCTACCTGGAGCGTTCCAACGCGAACCACGAGGGCGCCTTTCCCACCAGCGAGGAGAGCGACGCGATACTGGCCGAGGCGCACGCGGCAGCGTCGGACTTCGTGGGGGCAGCGGACGTGTCGGAGATCGCGTTCGGGCCGAACATGACGACGCTGACCTTCGCATTCAGCCGGGCGATAGGGCGGACTCTGCGTTCCGGCGACGAGATCGTCGTCACGCGGCTGGACCACGACGCCAACGTCGCGCCCTGGCTCGCCCTCCAGGAGGAGCGCGGAGCCGTCATCCGCTGGGTTGACGTGGTTCCCGAAGATTGCACCCTCGATATGGCCGGGATGGCGCGCGCTATCGGTCCGCGGACCCGGCTCGTGGCGATCGGCCTGGCTTCGAACGCGGTCGGAACGATCAACCCTGTTGGGCGCGTGATCGACATGGCCCATGCCGCCGGCGCGCTGGTATACGTGGACGCCGTACACGCCGCGCCTCACGTGCCACTCGACGTGACGGCTCTCGGCACCGATTTCCTGGTTTGCTCGCCGTACAAGTTCTTCGGTCCTCACCTGGGGCTGCTGTACGGTCGCCGCGAGCTCCTCGACCGGCTCGACGCCTACAAGGTTCGCCCCGCCGCCAACCAGCCTCCCGGCAAGTGGGAGACCGGCACCCAATCCGGCGAGGCGCTGGCAGGGCTCGTAGGCACGTTCGAGTACCTCGAGTGGCTGGGGCGCACGTTCGGCGGCGCGGGCGACTCTCAGACCCGCAGGGAACGTCTGGCAACCGCGATGCACCTCATCCGCAACACCGAGCGGGAATTGGCCTTGGGGGCGCTGGCGGCGCTGGGGAGCCTGCCCCGGCTGCGTTTGCACGGGATCGTGGATCCGGCTCGCATCGACGAACGCGTCCCGACCTTCGCGTTCACGATGGACGGGCACTCACCGCGAGAGATCGCCACGCACCTCGGGCGCCGAGGCATCGCCGTCTGGGACGGCGACTACTACGCCTACGAGTTGATACGTTCGCTGGGCCTGGCCGAATCCGGCGGCATGGTCCGGGTCGGCCTGACGCATTACAACGAGCCCGCCGAGATCGACAGGCTGATCGAGGCGCTGGGCGAGATCGGCTAGCTCGGGTCCGAGTCGCTATGCGTTCGGTGTGCCGTGCGGCGCCGGCCGAACGTAGCCCAGCCAGTTCGGCATGCGCCTGGCGAGGATCGCGAGGGGTAGGGTCCCGTGGCCCAGCAGCGCGTCGTGGAATGCGCGCAGGTCGAAGGCTGAGCCCAGGCTGGCAGCCGCCTCCGCCCGGAGCCGCTCGATCTCGTGCTGGCCGACCTTGTAGGTGAGTGCCTGGGCCGGCAGACAGATGTAGCGATCGGTCTCGATGGCCGCGTCGGTTGCCTGCACCCCTGCCGCCTGGAGCCTCGCGACGGACCGTTCGCGGGGCCACCGGAAAGCGTGAATGCCCGTGTCCACCACGAGCCGTCCGGCTCGCAACGCCTGCGCATCGAGCATTCCGAAGCGCTCGGCGGAGTTGAGATACAGCCCCATCTCGTCCGCCAGCCGTTCCGAGTAGAGACCCCAGCCTTCGATATAGGCCATGCCCGCACCTCGCGATCCGAGGCGCCGGAAAGCGTTGAGGCTCGGGTGCTCGGTCTCCAGCGCGAGCTGGAAATGGTGCCCGGGAACGGCCTCGTGGAAACTCGTGCTGGCCAGCCCGACGCAGTTCCGGTTGGCCAGATCGTAGCTGTTGACGTAGTAAACGCCCGGCAGGCTGCCATCCGCGGCCGGCGGGAAATAGTAAGCGGCGGGAGCGTCAACTTCCTTGTACGGCTCCACAGCCCGGACTTCGCAAGGGGTCCTAGGCAGCCGCCCGAAGTAGGCAGGCGCGGCTGCGAGAGCCCGCTCGATCTCACCGCGGGCACGATCCAGCAACTCCTCGACCGATGCCGGAATGGCCCCCGGGGCTCGCCGCAGGGCCTCCCGAGCTGCACCGGTGTCGTCGCCGAAGCCCATGGCGTTGGCGATCGCGCGACGCTCCGCTTCGATCCGTACGAGCTCTTCCTCGCCCATCCGGTGCAGGTCGGTGGGATCGGCGTCGATGGACGTCCAGGCTCGGATCTGAGTCCGGTAGAGCTGCTCCCCGTTTGGCGCGGACCAGAGTCCCGGCTCCTCGCGTGAGGCGGCCTGGTAAGCGCCCCTCAGGGCTTCGAGGAAGGCCGCGTCGGCGGGGCGGACGTACTTGCCCACGGCCTCGATCAGCCGCTCGCGATCCGTTTCGCGCGGCACGGCCAACGCCTGCACCACGGGAGACTCGGCATTCGGCATCGCCAGCAGCCGCTCCAGCTGAGCGATGACCCGATCGGTCACGATCCGCGCCGCGGTGAGACCGCCCGCCAGCCCCTCTCGGACGAGCTCGACATTGGCCGCCATGAAGCGCGGGTAGTCGGCCAGACGCGCCAGGAACCGCTCGAACTGCTCGGGTGTCTCTGTCCGCTGGAAGGCGGCCAGCATCGGCAGAAGCGTCTGCGGTCCGTCCATCTGATCGACGACCTTGAGTCGATCTATGCGCTGGTACTGCTGCTCGAGCTCGATCCTGCACACCACGCGCAGGATCTCGAGCGTGATGCGGTCCTCCTCGGGCAGCGCGCCGGAATCGACCTCGATGGCCTCGGCAGCGGCTAGCGTGTCGCGGTACAGGGCGCGGCTGCGGTCTCGGCCGGCCGGCCCGGGGTCGTCGAGCCGATCGTCGCCCAGATCGAAGCCGAGCATCGTCGCCGTTATAGGCGACAAGTCGAGCAGCCCATCCCAGAAGCGGCCGGCCAATGCGTTTACGGCGTCGGCCGGATTAGCTACCTCGCTCACCGGAATACCTCCCACTCGCGGTTTCCGTTAGTTACCCCGAACCTTATCAGCCTCCGAAGAGTGGCAGCTGCTCGCCCATCGTTTCGGCCGTGGGGTCCAGGCCCAGGTAAGGCTCGAGGTCGGCCAGCGATGGCTCAGGATCGGTTCGAGCGGCGAACGCGAGCAGGTGGTTCCACTTGAGGATGTGCCAGTTGCCATCGGCAAAGGCCTTGCGCAGGAGCGCGGAGCGACCGAGCTTGAAGCGAACCAGCTCCGTTCGCTCCGGAGGTATGACCAGGAAGCGGACCACCTTCTCGTCGGCCGCGTACCGGGCATGGTGGACGAGCACGGGCTCGCCGAGCATGGCCGTCCATTCGACCTCGAACAGGAAGGTCGCCTTGTGGCGGACGTACCACGCGCAGTCCACGCGATCGAGTTCTCCTTCCGGGGCCCAGGTAATGAGCGGCAGATGGATCTCGCGCTCCTCCTGGTCCAGCCACGTGCCCAGGAGCTGTCCGTTGATCCGGCGCGTCTGCTGTCTCTTGCCGATCCAGACCCGCATTCCGAGCGCGTGGCCGAGTTCCGCAAGGGTGGCGATCATCGAATCGTGGCCGGCCGAGCGCGCTTCGAGGCGATCGGAGCAGATCACGGCCTGCGGCGTGCTTTCCGGAGCGCTGTAGCTCTCCAGGCAAGCGCTCAGCAGGGCACCGTCGGGGGCCTCGTTGCCGGGGAAGATGCCCGCGGTACGGTCGAAGACGGTCGCCTCCGGCAGCGATCGAGCCGACGAGAGCAAGCCGAAGACCGCCCACTCCACCCTATCGGCGAGGGGCGGGGCGGTGCCCGTGCGGTCCTCGGCCGCCGCCAGCCAATAATGTCCGGGCTCTATCTCCTTGATCCTGCGGTTTGTGCCTCGGGTCAGCTCGGCCCGAATGACGCCGACCAGCTGCTCCACCGGATCGGCGGCGGCTCCGGTAGGCGCTGAGGTGGTAGGCCCGGTCGCGCCCGCTCCGGGCTCGGCCGATCCGGCCTCTGTGGCGCCGTGCGTCGCCGCTCTGGACTCTGCGGACGGCCTTGCGAAGCGGCCCTCGGGCGGCGCCAGCGGCACGACTTCGTTGAGCCACGCATCCCACTGTCCCTCCGGGCGGCGCGGTCGGTAATGCCGGGCCAAACGCGCCAGCTGTCCGGATCGGTCCAGACCGACGAGAAGATCGCCGAATAGATGATCGAATGAGCCGGGCTCACCACGGGCCTTGAGCAGTTCCACGGCGGTTTCGGTAACGACCTGGCTCGCGGCCGACTCGCGGAACGGGCCCTCGTCCAGCTTCTGGGGGCCGCTGAAGACGCCGAGTCCGGGAATTGTGCCGGGATCGCCTGCGCCACCGCTCACCGGCGGCAGCGGCCTGTTGGCGCGCGTCCGCGGCCCGGGCGCCATGACGCCGGTCGGCGGCACGAATACCGCGACGGAGGGGCTGGCGTCGTCGCCGCGATGGAGACGCGCCTCAATGAGCCGGTAGCCCGCGGCGGCTCCGCCGAGCGCCGCGGCGGCAAGCGCCTCCGGCTCGGAACCGTCGAGCAGGACAACGGCGCGTCCGCTCTGGGCCAGCGCCGGGGCAGCGACGGCGAGTGATCGAGCCAGAGCGCGTGCCAGCTGGTCGGTCTCCGGGTTCGGGCCAATTCGCCCGGGCTCGCGATCGACCGAGCCATCGGTGGTGACTTCCGCGGCCATCACTCCCGTCCCGGCCCGATCGGCCGGGCCCGCGTCGCCGGCGAGCGCCGCGGCGGCCTTTTCTGCGCCCTTGGAGCCGCGCAATCCGGGACCGAAGAGAGCCTCGTATGGCAGCGCCGACGTTGCGCCCGCGCCGAGGACCCACGCGGTTCCGTGGTAGGCCGCAGCCAGCCGATCCGGCGTCCAGGCGAGTGGAGCCTGGCATAGCAGCAGGCGGATTCGCGATGGAGAGCCGGACCGCGATACGCGCTCGCCGTGGAGGGCAAGCCGCCGCAGCGAGCTCTGGCTCAGCTCACCTACGGTCACGTTGGACGTTCCTTCCTCGAGGGCGAGCATGTCCGATCCGACCCTGGCGGCGGAGCTCCGCGTCGAGCCCGAGTCGAGATTCTGCACGAAGCCGCGGACCTGCTTGATTGACTCCTCGAACGCGGACCACGGGTTCCGTTCGCGCCAACGACGGCCCGCCGGCGCCTTGACCGACCCGCGAGAGATATGGACGGCGGCCATCCGGCCGGGACTCGAGTTCAGCCTGCTGGCAACAAGGACGGTCTGGAGGAATGCGATACGCAATGCCGAGGTGATCGGGGTCGGCCCGGACTCGCCGTCTATGCGCTCGAGGATGGCTTGCAGGCCGACCAGCTGTCGCGGAGTGTGCAGCGCCAGAAGCTGGTCCGGGAGCGGGTGATCGGGCGGCGGCACCGGGAAGCGCTTGCGGAGCGTGGCCCAGACCGCGCCCCGAGGCTCGACGGCGATGGAGAGATCCAGGTCGCCCTGCTCCGGATCGGCGTGGCGCAGATCTCGACCGCCGATCTGTTCGTTGCAGGTGGCGCAGCGGTATTCGCGACGCGTGGCCCGGGTAGCGCCGGCCGTCGTCTCCCACACCAGGCTGTCGAGGGCGACTGTGCGGCCACAACCCGGGCAGGTGCTGGCGAAGAGGGAGTCGATCGTGCGCTTGACCGATGAGTCGGCCAGGGCCGCCGCACCGATTGTGTGCGCGGCGGCTTCGAGCTGGCGGACGTCGGGCGGCCGAAGGACTACGTCGGCGAGAAGCCGGGTCAGGGACATCGACTCCAGGTCGGCGACCCGCCGCTGCTCCGCGATGGCCGCGCGGGCTACCCAGCCGCCTCGCCCGGCGACATCGACGACGATCTCACCCGGTTTGGACCAGGCTTCAATGGCAGCAGCGAGATCCGCCGTCGACGGCGGCGGTGCCAGCCGGTCGAAGACCGGCAGGAAAGGGATGTTTTCGATCCGCTCGGCGCGGTGTGTGTCGTCGCGCCAGACCATGACGCAATTGTGACAGACGGGCGACGCTGCGACCTACGGCTCTTCGAGCTCGTCCGGCTCTTCTTCGAACGCCTCGTCGCCGGTGATCTGGGCCGGCAATACGCGATCGAGATCCTCGATGCCCTCGTCCTCTTCGTCGTCCTCGAGGTCCTCTTCCATGAACTCCTCCTCGCGGAGGAGCGTTCCCTTGGTGTAGGGCCGCAGGTCGGACGAGCGCGCGGCGGTCGGGAAGCTGACCTTTCCGTAGTTGCGCGGGTCCTGGAAGATTTCGCGAATGACGATGCGGACGTCCCTGTCGCCGAGGGACGTGACGCCTGCGGAGTATTTGTTGCCTTCGGCGAGGAGCTTCAGGAGGCGCGCCGCCACTCGCGGCTCCACCACGCCGATCCGGGTCCCATTGGCCACTGCGTACAGGCGGTTGCCCTCGGGAATGAGTTCGACGGCGTCGCCCGGATTGACATGGGCAAGAGTCCGCGGAGAGGCCAGGTCGGTCAGCATCGCGAATCCGGTCTTGCCGGTCTCTTCGACGAAGATCGCCACCGGTGCCTTGGTCGCCTTCTCCGGGGCGGCGGTCTTGTCGCCGGCCTCGCTCATCAGCACTCGCAGACGTTCGATGTTCCGCTCGGCGATGCGGTTGGTCGGGTCGAGGGCGAGAGCGACCTGATAATGCTCCCGCGCGACTCCCAACTCCCCGAGCTCCCACAGGGCCTTGGCCAGGCGGTTCTCAGCCTCAGCGTCGGGGGCCATCTCCAGGATCTTACGATTTGTGTCGGCAGCCTCGGTCCAATGTCCGTCGGAGGCCTGGGCAATCGCCTGGTCCATCAGCTGGCGCTTGATCCGAACGGAGTTCCCGCCGGTGCTCTTTTCGATCTCGGGGAATGCCAAGGATGGATCCTTTCGTCAACTGCGCCGGGTCACCGTGCTGCGAGCGAGCCTCCAAGGCGCGTCTCGCGGAAGGCATGCAAATTCTGACGGGGAGCTCCCGCCGGGACTAGCTTTCTAGCATCCAGCGCCTGACCTGTCAAACGCCACGCGGCCCTTACCCTGCCGGGGCCGAGAGATACCGACATCCCCCTACTTCGCCAGCAGGCCCCAGACGACGGCTGCCGCGCCGGCAATCACCAGAAGGCCCGACTCCTCGACCAGGCG
>CAZRUC010000016.1:0-4457 GCA_964603175.1 uncultured Anaerolineaceae bacterium | reverse complement strand
GACGTCCAGCACGATCGTGGCCACGAGTGCCGGCGCCGTCAGCGCGTTCCCGTCGCCGGCGAGCCCGCCCGGGACGAAGCCGCCGACCGCCGCGAAGGCGAGGAACGCGATTCCAAGTGCTCCGACGCGGACCGCGAACGGTCTCGGATGGCCGTCTCTCGATTGACCCGCGATGTCCGCCGTTTCCAGCTCCACGACCCACGCGACCAGCAGCCAGGTACCGATGAACACGACCGCGAGCCACGGTACCGGCGCGAACACATGCGCAATGCCGACCACCGAAAACGCGGCCAGACCCGGCAGAGCGAGTCGATCGAGCGGGATCCGCCACGGACGCCACTCGCCCAGGAGGTGCGACACGGCCGCGAGCGTCGCCGCCACGATGAGCACCGTCGCGATCCAGAGCGTCGGGCCATCGACGAAATGCACGCAGACGGCCAGCGTGGCGAGGACGAGCCCGAGCTCTCGCGCTGCGTTCCGCTCTTGATGCATTCGCGCATGGTACGCAACCGAGGCCCGGGCCGGGCGCCTGCTACGCGCCCGCCAGGCGCTGTCCTTTCGCGGCGACCCACGCCAGCAGGTCGGCTCGGGAACGCGTGTTCAGCACCTGCGCCGGCTCGAGCCACGCCCGCCGCGCCATCGCGGTGCCCCAGCGGAGATTGTCGAGTTCCTCGGTGCGATGCGCGTCCGAGTCGATGGTGAAGACACAGCCGAATTCGGCCGCCCGCCTGGCTCGAACGTCCGACAGGTCGAGCCGCTCGTCGGAGCCGTTTAACTCCAGCGCGGTGCCGGTGCGGGCCGCTTCTCGGTATATCTCGTCCCAGTCGAGGTCGAGGTCGTCGCGGCTGCCGATGTACCGCCCCGCGGGGTGCGCGATGACGTCGACGTTGGGGTTGCGAATCGCCGCGAGGGTACGGGCGGTCAGCTGGGCGCGCGTCTGGCGCCGCGCAACATGGACGGAGGCAACCACGATGTCGTAGGTGGCCAGCAGCTCGTCTGGATAGTCGAGCGTGGCGTCGGCGCGTATCTCGAGCTCGCAGCCGTGGAGCAGCCGGAAACCCTCGGTGGGAGTCTCGGTCGGCGCCTCGCCGGCCGCCTCCTCCGCAGCGTATCCCTCGTTCAGCGCGGCCACTATCCGGCGCTGAATAGCCACGCGGTTGAGGTCGAGCCCGCGCGCAATGGCCAGGCTGAGGGAGTGGTCGGTCAGGGCGAGGTACGAGTAACCGCGCCGTCGAGCAGCCTCGGCCATCCTCTCGATCGGGTGTACTCCGTCGGACCAGTCGGAATGGCTGTGGCAGTCGCCGCGCAGGTCGCTCTGCCGAACGAGCGTCGGAAGAGTGCCCGCCAACGCGGCCTCGATCTCGCCGCGATCCTCGCGCAGCTCGGGTTCTATGAATGGCAGGCCCAGGAAGCCGTAGGCATCGGCCTCGCTGGCGAACGTTTTCAGCTCGGCAGCGTCCCCCACCCACGGCTCGCCATCGTCACCGAGCCGGAGGTAGCCCTTCTCCGACAGGCTCCAGCCGCGGTCGCGGGCCATCCCTCGCAGCCGCACGTTGTGCTCTTTCGACCCGGTGAAGTGGATCAGGTAAGCCCCCGCTTCCCCCGGCGGCATGATCATCAGGTCCACCTGGGGACCCCGGAGCAACCGGATCGACGCCTTGTGGGGGCCCTTCGCCAGCACGGATTCCACCGAACCGAGGCTGGTGAACCGTTCGACGAGCTCGAGCGGACGGTCCGTCTCGGCCAGGAGGTCGAGATCGCCGATCGTCTCCTTCCGTCGCCGGTACGAGCCCGCCGGCTGGATCGACAGCAAGCCGGGAACGTCCGAAAGTTCGGCTGTCAGGGTCTCGACGATTGCCTCGGCCTGGCCCAGTCGCATCCGATCCTGGCGCGTCTCGAGCGCCTCGATGCCCGCCAGAACCTGCTGCTCAGTCTTCTCGGACATGCCCTTGAGCGACCGCAGCGCACCGGCCTGGGCGGCACGGCGCAGGTCTTCGAGATTGTCGACCCGGAGTTCCTCGTGCAGCATCTTGACCGTCCGCGGCCCCACTCCGGGAATAGCCAGGAGCGCCACCAGGCTTGGCGGCACCTCTTCTCGAAGCTTTTCGTAGAAGGCGAGCCGGCCGGTCTTCGCCAGCTCTTCGAGCTTCTTTGCGATGGCGTCGCCGACGCCGGCTATCCGCGGCGGGCTGCCATCGAGGTAGGCGCGAGAGACCTCGACGGGCGAATGGGCGATCGCGTCGGCGGCCTTGTGGTAGGCCACGGTCTTGAAGACGAGCTCCCCCTTGACCTCGAGCATGTCGCCGATCTCGTGGAAGATGCGCGCCAGCTCGCCGTTCGAAAGGAGTTGCGGGTCGCCGGTCTGGTCGTTGGCCATTGGCGAATGGTAGCGAGGCCGCCTGCCTGGCCCCGGGCGGGCCCGGCTGCCGGGCCGGCCGCGGTCGGCCGGCGCGGCGCGGTCATCAGGTGGGGACGACCCTGTCCCGCCCGGCACGTTTCGCGGCGTAAAGGGCTCTATCCGCGCGTTCGACGATCGCCTCTATCGGTTCACCTGCCCCGCGTCCCGTCGCCACGCCGACGGAAACCGTTATTCGTTCCGAGACCCCCGAATGCGACAGATCGAGCTCGCGCACCGATTGCCGGATACGCTCGCCGATTTCCAGCGCGACCCCGGCGGCGGGGTTTCGGAGCAGCACCACGAACTCCTCACCGCCGTAGCGCGCCGGGACGTCCTCGTCGCGGACGGAGACCTGTATCGCGTTACCGATGGCTCGCAGGACCTGGTCGCCCACCGGGTGCCCGTACTGGTCGTTGACCCGCTTGAAGTGGTCGACGTCCACGGCCAGGATCGCGACCTTGTCGGACGCCCGTCGACGGCTCGCCAGGAGGGTGCAGTACTCGTCGAAGTAGCGACGATTGGGCAGTTGGGTCAGCTGATCGGTTCGCGCCTCGGACTCCACCGCCTGTATCGAATAGACGCGAACCAGCGCGGCTGAAGTCTCGTTGGCTGCGCTGAAAAGCAGGCGAGTCGTGGCGTCGGGCCACGCTTCGTCGGTTCGGCGGGAAAGGATGATGGCCCCGACGATGGCCTGGTCCACCTGGAGCGGGGCGGCCAGCGTATTGCGCAGGCCGTACACATCGCGCAAGCGGTAGGCGATCCGGTCGGCCACTTCCTGCGCGTTCGCCTCCTCCTGATCGGGCTCGCCCCGCGCCCTGGCCGGATTGTTACGTCGGCGGCCAGGCGTGGCGAGGCCCAGCTGCTGCCTGACCTCTTGCCAGACGGCGGTCTCGCCGGCCGCGAGCGGGGAGCTGGCCGCCGGCTGATGACGTAGCGGCCGCACACGTCTCGTCTCCACCGGCGCGAGCTGCTGCAACGGCATGACCGTGTTCGAGGTCGGGGTGCCGGGTCCCATGGAAACGAAAGTGACATCGAGGACCGTCTCACCGGGGCGCATCCTCACGACCGCCACATGGTCGGCTGAGGCAGCCTTCCCGAGCTCGTGCACGATTGCCTCCACGACCGCGTCGGGCGAAACCGAGCGAGCCAGGGCGCGAAGGATCCGGCTGAAGCTCTCCGTCTCGGCCTGGCGTCGAGCGACCTGCATTCCGGACGCACGGGCGTTCAGGACGGCGGAACCGACCAGCAGCGCAGTCGCGACCGAGAGTGCCATGTCGACCGGTCCGCTGTGGCCGAGCATGAAGCCGACCAGCGCCTGCCCAAGCAGAAAGGCGACGGAGATGCCCAGAAGCCACCACGTCATGGCAATTGACGGAGGGCGCTGTCCGGGCCAGCGTTCAGCCAGCCTCAGCGGTCGATGTGGACTCACAGATAGAAGAATGCCCCAAACTGCGACGCATCTCCCGCCATTTGAGCACGACGTTGGGCGAGGTCGCGCCACACCCGGTCGCGCTGCCGGGGCCACACGGCGCTCCTACTGTTGCCGTTGACCCTTTCCCGTCGCGCGGACTAAACTCCGAGACGGCCGGAGGGCGCCGTTCCCGCGCCTTCGACCAGGCCCAACCCGCTTTCGGAGGATCCCTCCCGCAGTGGAGACCGGACCCAGTATTCGCGGCGCGCAACGCGCCGGCATCCGCACTCAGGTCCGATTCGCCCTGGAGCCCGGCCAGCCGGGCTGAAGCGGTACGCGCCATCTGACGGCGCGCGCCACCGACGGGCGGCTCGGACACCGTCCGAAGACGTGCTGTCGAGGTGGCAAATGCTCTATCTGAGCCAGGCGATCGGCCGACCCGTGCGCGACAAGCTCGGTGAGTCGATCGGGAAGGTCGCCGATTTGATCGTGGCGGTCGGCGACAGCTATCCGCCGGTCACTGGCCTCGTGGTGAACAACAACGGCCGCGAGATCTTCCTGCCCTGGCAGGCTGTTATCTCGCTCGATGCCGGGGGCGCCACGCTGGGCAACACCGCCATCGACATCGGCCGGTTCCGCCAGCGCCCA
>CAZRUC010000015.1:11616-16635 GCA_964603175.1 uncultured Anaerolineaceae bacterium | reverse complement strand
AGCGCCTCGTCGAGGTTGTCGCATTCGATGATGTAGTAGCCGCCGAGGACTTCCTTTGTCTCGGTGAAGGGGCCGTCGGTGACCAGGCGATTGCCGTCGCGGACTCGGACCGTGGTCGCGGAGGACGACGTCGCCAGCCGTTCGCCGGCGGTGTGGATGCCCTCTCGCTGCAGCCAGCTGGTGTATTCGAGCCAGGGCGGCGAAATCTCCGGCGCATCGTCGGACGCGTCGTCTTGCTGGGTTTCCTCGCCGTATATGAGGAGCATGTAGCGCATTGGACGCCTCCGACAGGTGATGGCCGAATGGTGGGCGACCGGCGCCAACCTTCACTGGAACGACGATCGCGAATGCTCGGAATCGACAACCCGACGGCAGAAGCTTGGGCCCAGACCGGCCGGATCGAACCTGCTCGGAAGCGCGCGAGCGCCAGGTGAAACCCGGGCCGGCGGCTCGGTTTCGTTAGCTGGTGGCGGCGGCGACCGGCACCCACACCGACGTCACCACGGCCCAAACGAGGACCGCGTCGATCGCAAGCCCCAGCACGAGCTGCGGGTTGAAGAACACTGCCAGCAGCGCGACGCTCGCCGTGGCCGAAACCAGGACCAACGGCTGCCACCATCCGGACGGGATTACGACACCGACCGTGGCTAGGCCGGCCAGCAGGAAGGACCCGGCCACGACAACCACAAGCGCGGCTCCGAGGAGGCGGACCGGGCCGAGGTCCAGGTTCGCGCCGGTGACCAGCCAGGACCGAGCCATGTCGAACGGCCATTCAGCTCCGCCGGCCGTCCCAGCCGACGCAGGCGCCGGCGTGACGAACATGACGTGGATCAGGCCGTGCGCGAGCAGGAAGCCGCCGAGCACCCACCTGCCGATCGCCATATCGCGCGAAAGCAACCACCAGATCGCCCCGCCGATGCTGGCGAGCGCGACGGCCAGAGGCAACAAGCTGGTAACGGTCTTCAACTTCGATGCTCCTTCATTTCTTGCGCCTTTCGGTCACCAGGCGTCGCCGAGACGCCAGTCGCAGCTTATCGGTGCGGCAAGATCCAGTGGAGGCGAGGCCGGCGTGGCGAGCACGAGGATGTAGCCGTCCTCGTCTGGCGTGCGGCGGCTGCCTTCCGGGGCTCGAACAGACGTGGGGCCCTGCCACGTCACCCAGCCCAGCCGCTCGTAGAACGCGTTCTCTCCTGTGCCGAGCGCTCCGAGCTCGAACCGGTCGCGGATGTAAGCGTTCACCTCCCGCATCAGCAGTGATCCAAGACCTTGGCGCTGGCGAGTCACCGCCGTTGCGACCGCCTCGAGGTAGCCCGTTCGCAGACCGCGCCCGTCGATTTCCAACCGGCGCTCCGCGACCGACGCGTACGCCACGATCTCGCGGTCGAGTTCGAGCAAGAAGTGCGCGCCGCCGAGTGCGTGCTGCCAGTCACTCTCGGCCATCGCGTCTTCGCCATCGCCGAAGGCCGACCACAGGAGAGCGCGGATAGCCGAAATCTCCGCGGCCGTGAGGCCGTGGCTCGGCACTCTCGAAAACCGGACGCGGTCGAGCGCCGCGTGTGCCGCTTCGAGATCCATCGCGCGACTACCGTACCGGCTTCGATAGGAAGCGATAGAACGTGGTGAGGGTGTCCGGCTCCTCGAGGCGGAGACGTTTCCTCGCACGGTTCATAGGAAAGGCGAGGAACCCGGAGTCGGTCATCAACGCGAAGACCTTGCGACCGGCCATGGTCGCCCAACCCCATTTACCGCCGTGGTTCTGGATAAAGGTCTCTCCGAAGTAGGCACCCAGCTCGAATATGAGGCGGCCGCGGACCTCCTCGGCCTCCGCGTCCGACAGCCCGAGGACCATCGCTCCCCACAGGCGAAGGCCGAGTTCATCCGCGGCTTCGATGCTCGATTCGGAGAAGTCGAGCGCAACGTAGAGGTCGCGGCCTCGGCCGGCGTATGTGCTGGCGCGAATTGCCATCTCCCGGGCAGCCGTGTAGTCGGGCTTGAACGGGACCCTCCCGCTCGAGGGTTTCTTGCCCTCGTCAGATCCACTAGCGCCAGCCACAACGCCCTCCTCGTGTCGGCAGAGAGCGTATCCCAACTCGAACGCAAACAGACACCGGCCGGATCGATTCTTCGTTGCGCTCTGGGGGCCGCGCATCGACGCGCCCTCGGCCAGGTGCGACGATCCCCGGACATGAGCCACGAGCGAGTTCCCCGTTCTGTGGATACCGCGATCGTGGGCGCCGGACAGGCCGGCCTCGCGATGAGCTGGTATCTGGGCCGCGCCGGCCGCGAGCACGTCCTGCTCGATCGCCGCGAACTGCTGGGCGGCAGCTGGCGCGATCGCTGGAATGAGTTCTGCCTCGTGACACCAAACTGGACTTCGGCCCTGCCCGGCTACCCGTACGACGGCAACGATCCCGATGGCTTCATGCCGCGCGACGAGATAGCGGCAAGGATTGCCGGATATGCCGCCGCGATAAGCGCGCCCGTTGTCCTCGGCACGTCCGTGAATCGACTTTCGAAACGCGATGACGGCTTCGTGCTCGAAACGACGGGCGGCCCGGTCGCGGCCCGAGAGGTGGTCGTTGCAACGGGCGGGTTCCATCGGCCTAAGGTTCCTGCGCCGGCCGGCGGTCTGGCGGCCCGTCTGACTCAACTCCACACCCACAACTACACCTACGAGGCCACCTTGCCGGCGGGCGCCGTGCTGGTCGTCGGGTCGGGCCAGTCGGGCGCGCAGATTGCCGAGGAACTCCAGGCTGCGGGCCGGCACGTCTACCTGTCCGTCGGGGGCGCCGGCCGGATGCCCCGCCGATACCGTGGCAAAGACATCTTGTGGTGGCTCGCCCAGCTGGAGCGGCACGGCGCCCTGCCCACCGTCGAGATGCTGCCGGACCCGCGCATGCGCTTCGCCCCCAATCCTCACCTTTCCGGCCACGGCGGCGGCCACGACACCAACCTGCGGCGGATGGCGGCCGAAGGCATCACGCTCCTCGGCCACGTCGACGGCATCGACGGCGAACGAGTTCGGCTCCGGCCGGACCTATCCGCGAGCCTCGCCCGAGCCGACAGCTTCTTCGACGAGCGGTTCCGGACCATGATCGACACGTTCATCGAGCGAGCGGGCGTCGATGCGCCTGCGGACGACCGGACGACCTACGATTTCGAGCCCGCTGAAACGCTCGATCTCGATCTGGCGGCGGCAGGCATCTCGACCGTCATCTGGGCTTCCGGCTATCGGCTCGATTTCGGCTGGCTGGATCTCCCGATCCTGGACGAGTACGGCGTCCCGCGCCAGCATCGCGGCGTATCCGAGGTTCCCGGGCTCTACTTCCTGGGGCTGCCGTGGCTCCATACGTTCTTGTCCGCGGCCCTGGTCGGCGTGGGCTCGGACGCCCGCCACCTGGCCGAGCGAATGGGTCTGATCGAAGCCGAGGAAGTCGATCGCCTCCCCGGGTAGGGGCATCGGAGTCGCCGTTTGTATTGTCGGCGGATCGCGGGTACCGTGGCGTCGTTACCGCCATCGGCGGCGACGCTCCGCGTGGTCGACTCTCTTTCCCATAGACCGTGCGTTTGCTTATGGATCGGGAAGAAGGAAAGGGTTATCGATGACCACCGGGACGGTCAAGTCGGTCCGTTCGGAGAGCGGCTACGGATACATCACCACCGAAGACGGGACGGAGTACTACTTCCACCGCGCGGGTGTGAAGGGTCCGCTTCAGTTCGACAACCTCTTCGGCGGGGAGCGCGTCAAGTTCGAGATCGAGGCCAACCGCGAGGGTCCTCGCGCCGTTGACGTGACGAGGGCCTGATCGCCGCTACCGATCTGCGCCGTCCCGATAGTCGATCGGCATGGCGGCCAGGCGAAGCCCGACTATTGCGAGAACCTCGGCTGCTGCCGCCAGCTGTTCGGCCGGTATCGCGAGGACCTGCGGCTCTATCGTGGCGGCCTCCGGGACGATCACCAGGGTCGCCGGCCGCCCCTTTTCGATGTCGAATTCGACACGGCGCAGCTCCGATATCGGAAGGCTGAGAGCGAGTCGCTCCCCCGCCGCTACCAGCAGTCGCCGGTCGCTGACGATCATGAGCGCATCCGATGCGCGAGCGGCTGCGTGGATCTCCTCGTCCGGTTCCAGAACTTGCGCCAGGAACGGGTCGAGCGATTCCGTGGGATTGGGGTCGCGCTGGGTCATTTGTCTTCCTCCGGCCCGCGCCGAGAAGTCACCATCGCGGGGACACAACTGGGCCGTTGGAGGATATCGCCGGACGGGCTATAGGGGCGATATCAGCCCGCCACCGAGCCGTTGCGGAGCCGTGTCAACGTTTGAGGCCGCTCGCGGGCTCGAGCCGCGATAATCGGCACGTGACGCCCGAGACAGAACCGTACGACGACCAGCCGCCCGACGACCAGCCGCCCGATCCATTCGACGCGCTCGTGGTCGCGGCGCTCGAGTCGCTGCCGGAGGTCTTCCGGGATCGACTCGACAGCGTCGCGATAGTGGTCGAGGACGAGCCTGGCCCGGAACAGCTCGCTTCGGTCGGGGCGCCGGGTCTTCTCGGGCTCTACACCGGTGTGCCGCGCACCGCCTACGGTGCCGAGAACGCGAGCCTGGCGAGCAAGATCACGATCTTCCGCGGTCCGCACCTGCGCCAGTATCGGGATATCGACTCACTGGCGCGAGGCGTGGCCGAGACCGTATGGCACGAGATCGCGCATCATTTCGGCATCTCCGACGCGCGCCTCGACGAGCTTGCCCGCGAGCGGGCGACCCCCGAAGGAGCCGCCCGCCCGAGCGCTCATGACGCCGGTGGCACGAAGTAGCCGGTGACGTCGAAGACGACCTGCGTCTGAGGCGGCCGGATCGTGGAGAAGTACGTGACGCTCAAGGTCCCGTCGGGCGCCAGAGCCACCGTGACCGCATTGGCCCGAACGTCACCGAGCGGGAAGTTGAGCGTCGAGCTCGTCGGGTTGGCAATGACGTTGGGACCGATGTAGAGGAAGCCCTTGGCCGTCTGCCCGGTCAC
>CAZRUC010000015.1:4030-11516 GCA_964603175.1 uncultured Anaerolineaceae bacterium | reverse complement strand
TGGCAATGACGTTGGGACCGATGTAGAGGAAGCCCTTGGCCGTCTGCCCGGTCACGGTCAGGTTGCCGGTCACCGCGGACGAATTGGCGGGAACGCCACCCCGGCCGGCAACACCGAATGTCCGAGGCACCTGGGAACTGAACGCCCCGGCAAGACCGTTGCCGGTGCGGGTGTCCAGGAGGCGCGTGGGAGTCAGAGCCACGAAGGTAGCTCCGGTCAGATTTGGCACGAAGTAGCCGGTTACGTCGAAGACAACCTGGCTCTGAGCGGTCACGTTCGTGGAGAAGTAGGTGACGCTCAGAGTTCCGGTGGTGGCAGCCAGAGCCACCGTCACCGCGTTCGCCCTCACGTCAGCGAGCGGGAAGTTGAGGGTCGAGCTGGTCGGGTTGGCAATGACGTTGGGACCGATGTAGAGGAAGCCCTTGGCCGTCTGCCCGGTCACCGTCAGGTTGCCGGTCACGGCCACGGCGTTGGCGGGTACTCCGCCTCGGCCCGCGACGTTGAAAGTGCGCGGGACCTGGGATCTGAACGCTCCGCCCAGGCCGTTGCCGGTGCGGGTGTCCAGGAGGCGCGTCGGGGTCAGGGCCACGAACGTCGCGCCTGTCGAATCGGGCACGAAGTAGCCGGTAACGTCGAAGACGACCTGCGTTTGAGCCGTCACGGTCGTCGAGAAATACGTGACGCTCAAGGAGCCGTCTTGTGCCAGGGCCACCGTTACGGCGTTCGCCCTGACGTCGCCGAGCGGGAAGTTGAGCGTCGAGCTGGTGGGATTCGCGATCCTATTTGGACCGATGTATAGGAAGCCCTTTGCCGTCTGTCCGGTCACGGTCAGATTGCCCGTCACGGCGACTGCGCTGGCGGGGACGCCACCACGGCCCGCGACGGCGAAGGTTCGAGGAACCTGTGAAGTGAACGCGCCGCTCAGGCCGTTGCCGGTGCGCGTGTCGAGTATGCGAGTCGGAGTCAGAGCCGCGAACGTGGCGCCGGACAGGGTCACGTGGAGTGCTGCCGTGCCGGTCGCGCTCCCGTATGTGCCGGTAACCGTGTAGTCGCCACCGACGCTCGAGCCGCATTGGTTGCCGACGCAGGTGCCGGCACCGCTGATCGTGAACGTCGCCAGCGACGTGAGGTCGCCGAGATCGTCGTTGAAGCTGTCGAAGCCCTCGGCCGAATAGTCCCGGTTCGCGCCGGCCGCGATCGTTGCGGTTGCCGGGCTCAGGACCAGGTGATCGACCAGCAGGTGGAAGGCGTAGAGGTTGCCGTTGTCGGATCCGGCGTAAACCACGCCGCCTGTAACCGCAGGCGAGGACTGGATCGAGGAGCCCATCTGGCTGCTCCAGATCGGCTGGCAGGCAGATCCGTTGGTGCAGTCGGCGTCGAAGGCATACACCTTGCCGTCGGCCGAGCCGACATAGAGCACGTCATTCGCACTGGCCGGCGAAGAGCGGACTGCGCCACCTGTGAGGCCGCTCCATTGCGGCGTGCAGGTGCCGCCTCCGGTGTTGCAGGTGAGTCGGAAGGCATACACCCTGCCGTCGTCGGATCCGATCCAGACGCGGCCGTCTCCTTCTGAAGGCGACGAGTAGATCGGGCCGCCGGTGGCGCCCGTCCAGATAGGAGTGCAGACGCCAGCGTTGCAGCCGGTCACGCCGGCCGCGTCGAAAGCGTAGAGCTTGCCATCGAGGGAGCCCACGAAGAGGACCCCGGTCAGGATCGAGGGCGACGAATGAACGGCGCCGCCGGTCGTGGCCGTCCAAAGCGGCGAACAGGCTCCCCCACCCGTGGCGCAGTTGGCGGCGAACGCATACACCTTGGCGTCGTCGGACCCGACGTAGACCACGCCGTTGGCGGCAGCCGGCGAAGACTCGATGGAGGCGCCCGTCGCGCCCGTCCACAGTGGTGTGCAGGTTCCCGCGCTGCAGCCGGTGGCCCCGGCCGCGTCGAAGGCGTAGAGCTTGCCGTCCGAGGACCCGATGTAGACCACGCCGTTGTCGATCGAAGGCGAGGAGTGGATCGCGCCGCCGGTCGCGGCCGTCCAGAGCGGGCTGCAGCTTCCGCCGCCCGTCGCGCAGCCGATGGCGAAGGCGTACAGCTTGCCGTCCGACGAGCCCACGTAGACGTGGTTGCCCGAAGTAGACGGTGACGAATCGATCGCCCCTCCGGTAGCCCCGGTCCATATCGGCGAGCAAGTACCGCCGCCGGTAGCACACCCGACCGCGAAGGCATAGAGCTTGCCGTCGGCGGAGCCTACATAGACCACCCCGTTGGCAATGGCCGGCGACGAGTTGACGGCACCGGCGGTTGCGCCCGTCCATGCCCGGCCCAGAGCCGGCGCGTTGATGTCGGAGAGGATCTGCTCGTTTGTGTTGTGGGCTTCGTGAGTCTGGCTCTCGCGGAATTGCGGCCAATCCCCGACGGCGGCCAGGGTCGTGGCCGGCGCCAGCGCAGGGACCACGCCCGCGGCCACGATCAAAGCGAGCAGTCGAGCCGCGAATTGCCTGGAAAAGCCGAAGCGCCTGCCTCGAGGTCTCTCGGTTGATGACGTGATCCGAATCCGATCCGTCCGTGAAACTCGTGACTCCATCGCGCTGCTCCTCGCACCTTTCCGGTAGCCTGATCCAGCCACTTCGTGTAGTAACCGGGCCACTCTAGTCACGGTCGACTCCCTACCGTTATGGGCGTCGCGTCTGGCAGGTCCCCGAAGTTTGGAAGATGCGCCACGTGGACCTGAGTCTGGGGCCGCCGACGACCCCGACGGACATGCCCCGGCTCAAGCCTGGCTGGGAGCCGGGGTAGGTCCGCTGGTTAGCTTGCTCGAACCTTGGCCGGGCAATAGGTGACGCTCGAGGCTTTGCGCTGAGCCCACGTTTGGCCGTTGCGGGTTCGGTTCTTGAGCCAGGCCTTGCGATCGCGCAGGTGGCTCCGCTGAACGCCGGAACCGCCATTCGAGCGGCTGTCGGTCACGACGGCAGGAGCCTGGCGGTATGAGGACTTGCTGCGGTCCGGTTCGGGCTTTGCGCTCGAGGGAGCGCTAGCGGGCGCGGTCGAGGGTGCCTTTTCTTCGGTCATGTGAGCTTCCTTTCAGGCGAACGCGAGGATCCGACGCGGTTGCTACGGCTTGCTGTCGTTGCGACCCAGGCCGAGATCGCCACGCACAGCCGCCGCGCCGTGGCTGCCGGACCATGTCGTAACGGCGGAGTCGAGCGCGGTGGAGTCGGGGCGAACGGACAGCCGGTCGTCCTGGCCGCGAACAGACGGCCCCAATTCCGCGAGAACGCCGCGGTATTTGGGCTTGTCGTTCGACGAGCGGTCAACCGGCGGGAAGACGTCGAAGTAGCCGTCGGTGCTCACCACGATGAGCGCGTCGGCGGTGCGGAAGCTTGTGCGGGCCACGGGGGATCCGATCTGCCGTGCGCTGCGAGCGACGAAATCGTGACCCGGCGCGGCTGGCTGGCCGCCAACGATGGGACAGCGGCGGCGTTTGGTCAAGTCGGGCGCTCGCGTCGAGACCCGTCGATCGCCGGCGGCCACGGCCTGAGGACGGGCCCGCACACGCTCGCCCGCGCGCTAATCACCTATGCCGCGAGGGTCCTTCCGAGGCCGCGTCGTTGTGCTATCGACCCAAAGCGAGTAATCTAAGTGGGTTGCTGCAACTTGCGGCGACGCTCCGCGTGGTCGACCCCCCTTTCCGACAGACCGTGCGTCTGCTGTTTGGATCGGGAAGAAGAAAGGGTCATTCATGACCACCGGTACTGTTAAGAAGGTCGTCGCGGATCGCGGCTTCGGCTTCATTGCTGCCGAAGACGGGAAGGAATATTTCTTCCACCGCGGTGGCGTTCAGGCTCCCCTGGAGTTCGACCGCCTCATCGGCGGCGAGCGCGTTTCGTTCGAAGTCGAGACCAGCCCCAAGGGTCCTCGCGCAGTCCAGGTAAGCGCGGCTTAGTCCGTCTACTTGGCACTCGCGGCTCGGACGGCAGGCCCTCGGGCAGGACGTTCGGGCCGCGAGGAGCCCCTCTTCGCGCTCGTCGCAGGGGCTGACCTGACAGGAGCTAGCACATCTCGAGGACAGCGTTCGTTTCAACCTATATTCCGCGACAGTGCGGAATTGCCACGTTCACATACGACCTCGCCACCACCATCGGCGAACGTGAGATCGTGGCCCTTCACCCGGCCGGCGAGCCGGGTCCTTACCCGGCCGAGGTCCGCCACCGCATCCGGCGCGACGTTCAGGCCGACCACAGTGCCGCCGCGCAGGCTCTCAACGACTGCGGCGTCAGCGTGGTCTCTCTTCAGCATGAATTCGGCATCTGGGGCGGCGAAGACGGCGTCCACGTCCTCGACTTCATCCACACCCTCAGAATCCCGTACGTCGCCACCCTCCACACGGTCCTTCCGCAACCCTCGGCCGCCCAGCGAGAGATCCTGCGCGATCTCGCGGCCAACGCCGATACGACCGTTGTGATGTCGAAAGACGCCTCGAAGGTGCTCGCCCGCGTGTATGGCGCCGATCCTTCGCGGATATCCGTCATTCCGCACGGCGTGCCCAACCTTCCGATCGTCGCCGCGGACACGATGAAGCCGCGCCTCGGCTTGAACGGCCAGGCGGTCATCCTCAGCTTCGGCCTGATCGGACCCGGCAAGGGTCTGGAGTCGGCGATCGCGGCCATGCCGGCCGTCATCAAGGCCGTGCCCTCGGCCTGTTACGTGATCCTGGGCGCCACTCATCCGGACCTCCGGGCACGCGACGGCGAAACATATCGAGCCGGTCTCGAGGCGCAGGTAGCGGCGCTCGGTATCGGCGACCACGTCAAGTTCGTGAACCGCTTCGTCGGGCGGGTCGAGCTTGGAACGTGGCTTCAGGCTGCGGACGTCTTCGTGACCCCGTATCCGGATCTGCACCAATGCGTCTCGGGCACACTCGCCTACGCAATGGGCGCCGGCAAGGCCATCGTTTCGACCCCGTACGCGTACGCCGTCGAGATGCTCGCCGGGGATCGCGGTCGCCTCGTCGAGCCGGGCTCTTCGGCGGCGCTCTCCGAAACTTTCACCGAGCTTCTTCTCGACCCGGAGCTGCGAGCCTCGATGGGCCAGCATGCATATGAACACAGCCGTGGAATGGTGTGGTGGGAAGTAGGCAGCCAGTACCGGCGCCTCTTCGACGGAGCCGCTCGCGCGGCCGCCGCCATGCCGATCCGACGTAATAACAGACTGGCGGCCGTCGTCGCTTGAGCAGTCGTGCTTGCGCCACAGGGCGCATGCGATTCAGCCGCGATCCCCGTCGCACCCCGCGTCTCTTGACGCACCCAGGAGTTTTCCTTTGACTTTCGAAAACCTCGGCCTGTCGGCCGACCTTCTCGCCACAGTAGCCCGTGAGGGTTACACCGAACCCACGCCTGTCCAGAGCGCGGCTATCCCCCATATTCTGGCCGGCCGCGATGTTCTCGCCGCCGCCCAAACAGGCACAGGCAAGACGGCTGCATTCGTGTTGCCGATCCTGGAGCGCCTGCGCGGCCACGCCAACACCGGCTTCTCGCCGGCCAGGCACCCCGTCCGCGTCCTGATCCTGACACCGACCCGCGAGCTTGCGGTTCAGATCTCCGAAGCCGTGAAGACTTACGGCCGCAGCGTTCCGCTCCGGGCCGCGGTCGTCTACGGCGGCACTCGGATCGATCCCGAGATCAAGCTCCTGTGGAAGGGCGTCGAGATCCTCGTCGCCACTCCCGGCCGCTTGCTCGACCACATCGGCCAGCGCACGGTCAACCTGAGCCAGGTCGAGATCCTCGTGCTCGACGAGGCCGACCGGATGCTCGACATGGGCTTCGTGCCGGACGTCCGCAAGATCTGCGCGCTCCTCCCGGAGAAGCGGCAGACGCTGCTCTTCTCCGCCACGTTCTCCGACGAAGTCCGCCGCATGGCCAAGGAGTTCCAGAACGAGCCCGAGATCGTCGAGGTCGCGGCACGCAACAGCATTGCCGACAACCTGACGCAGGTCCTCTACCCGGTCGACCAGAACCGCAAGGCCGACCTGCTGATCCACCTGATCCAGCGCGACTCGATGGAGCAGGTCCTGGTGTTCACGCGCAGCAAGATCGGGGCGAGCCGCCTGGCTTCGTATCTCGATCGACGCGGCGTCAGCACTTCTGCGATCCACGGCGACCGCAGCCAGGCGGAGCGGACTCGCGCCCTCGAGGCGTTCCGGGGCCGGTTCGTCAAGGTCCTCGTCGCCACGGACGTGGCTTCGCGCGGCCTCGACATCGAGGACCTGCCGTACGTCGTCAACTACGAGCTGCCGTACGAGCCCCAGGACTACATACATCGCATCGGTCGAACGGGCCGGGCGGGCGCCAGCGGCACCGCCATCTCTCTCGTCTCGCCCGATGAAGTCGAGGAATTGCGCGGGGTTCAGCGCCTGCTACGCAAGTCCATCCCGTGCGCGGTCGTCGAGGAATTCCTGCCCGACCCCGAGCGCGAACCTGATCGCTCGCCGAGCAGCGTCGGCCGTTCGGGGGGCTATTCGTCGGGTCGCGGTCGTCAGGCCGCTCGATCCGGCTACGGTGGACCTCGCCGCTCGATGGCCGCCACCTCCTGAGGCGGTCAGCCGATCGAGTCTCGGAGAGGCGCGGCGACTTCGGCCGCCATGCGCGCCACGCCGTTGGGCCCGAGCGCCGCTGGGACGGCCAGGATCAGGTGATTGGCACCGGCTCTGAGCATGGCTTCGGCAACCCCGCGCGCCTCTCTTAGTTCCGCATCGGTTTCGCCGCAGGTGAGCTGAGCCGCGAACGTGAACTCTGCGGGATCGCGCCCTGCTGCCTCGATGGCGCGGCGGATTTCGTCCCGCTTCTCGGAGAAGAACGCCACGTCTCCCGGGCGGTTGCCGGGCATCGGCCAGCCCTCCGCGACGCGAGCTGCAAACGCTATCCCTCGTGGCCCGGCCACGCCCAGCCACAACGGCGGGCCGCCGCTGCGCACGGTGCCGGGCTCGAGCGTTGCGCCGCGAAGCGGGTAATACGGATCTTCCTGGGTCACGCCCGGAGGCTGCCGAGCGGCGTCGGAGAAGAGCGCGGTCAACACGCCCACCGCGCTCTCGAACCGATTGAAGCGCTCCGCCATCGGCGGCAGCGGAATCCCAAACTGCTCATGCTCGCCCTCGTGCCAGCCCGCACCGAGCCCCAGGACGAAGCGGCCTCCCGTCACGTTGTCGAGTACGGCAGCCGACTTTGCGAGGACGGCTGGATGACGGAACGTGTTGGCAGCAACGGCCACGCCGACCCACATCCCGGGCACTCGGGACGCCAGCGCGGCCAGCGTCGTGATCGATTCAAGGCTGGGACCGCCGCGCTCGCGACTCGCGTCCGTGAGGTGGTCGCTCATCCAGCCGGCGTCGAACAGGCCGGTTTCACCGGCGAGAGTCCACGTAGCCGCAAGCATCGGCCAGTCGAGGCCCGCCATGTCCACCGGGGAGATGCGGAATCCGAGAGGCCCAGGC
>CAZRUC010000015.1:0-3930 GCA_964603175.1 uncultured Anaerolineaceae bacterium | reverse complement strand
CCAGTCGAGGCCCGCCATGTCCACCGGGGAGATGCGGAATCCGAGAGGCCCAGGCTGCGTTCGCAATCTCGCCTCCACTCAGATACGGCCGCGCCAGATTCCGACGGGCTCGAAGCGCATCGGTACATCCACCAGGATCAGCTCGCTCTGTTCGCGTGCACCGATCTTCAAGAGCGCCTGATCGGTCACTTTGGCCGCATCGCCGGCAGAAACATCCTGGTCGTCGAGCGTGGCAGCGCCATCGATCAGATAGACGTACGCGCCCCGGCCCGCGCCGAGGGCGTGCTCCACGGTGGTGCCGGGCGCCAATGACGCCACATACACGGCCGCATCCTGGTGGACTTTCACGACAGCGCCGCCTTCCGGGCCGACGACCTTGAGCAGCCGGTTCGTTCGATCTTCGCGGGTGAAGACCCGCTGCTCGACCATAGGGTCGAGGCCACCGGTGTCCGGCAGGATCCAGATCTGGATGAACCGCATCGGTTCGGTCTTGGAGGCGTTCTGCTCCGAATGGAGGGCACCCGACCCGAGTGACATACGTTGAACGGAACCGGCCGGCAGCGGCCCGTACGCCCCGCCGACGTTGTCTTCGTGCCCGAATGAGCCTTCCACGACGTACGTTAGGCCCTCCACGTCGCGGTGTGGATGCATCGGCCACGTGGCCCCGGGGACCAGGCGATCGTCGTTGAACACTCGCATCGCCCCGAAACTGTCGTTGTCCGGATCCACGTATCGATCGAATGAGAAATGCCAGCGGGCACGGAACCAGCCGCCCGAGGTGTCGTAGATCTCTTTGTCGCGGCGGATGCGGATCATTGTGCGTTCACGATCGGGCCGTCGCCGCCGAAGGTCAAAGCCGGCTCGACCGAGAAGCACCCGGCGGGACGGATTGCGCAGGTCGGGCCAGGCATTCGAAGTCAGCGCGAAGCTCGACACGGAGTCATCCAAGCCGGGGTTCCGGGCGAATGCAGAGTAGGCTGCTCGTCTACCGGCTTCGCCGCCGATCGCCGCCCATCCGCCTTCGGGCAAGGAACTCCGCGATGACCACCCCCGCCAACTTCGCCGGTCTCGGCACTCCAACTCACGACGCCTATCGATCAGGCGTCTGCAACATCGGGCCCGCTGAAATAGCTCGGCGGCGTCGAGCAGGCCACTTCGCACTCGCAATCACGATCGCCTTGTTCGCAGGACTGGTCGCGATCGCCGCTCCGCAGCCCGTGCGACTCCTGGTGGCATTGCCGGCCGCGGGCGCTGCGTCGGGATATCTGCAGGCCTTCCTGCATTTCTGCGCCGGATTTGGGTCGCGCGGCACGTACAACTTCGACGAGCTCGGCACGACTCAGCTAGTAACCGACCCCGCCTCGAGAGCTCGCGACATGCTTATGTCCGCGCGGATCGGGATCGCCGCCGTGGCTATCGGCGTCGCCGTGGGCATCGTCGCGGCGCTGTTGCCGCTGCGCTGAACCGGCGTATCCAAGCAGCCGCCGGACCAGACGGATCAGGACGTAGGCGATGATCGCCCACGGGACGCCCGCGGCCGGGCGATGGACCCCCACGGCCAGAGCCGCGGCGAGCCAGGGCGACCGGAGAGGCAAAGCAAACGTCGCGTAGAAGTACTGCGTCGCGGGCCAAAGGGCCGGCACGGCGAGCCAACCTGCGGACCGCCGGTCGATCAGGGCGAGAAGGCCGATACATGCCAGCGCCAATACGAACAGGCGAGGATCGCGGGCCGCCGAGAAGCCGCCATGCGTCGCCCCGACGATCCAATCCTGAGTTTGGGAGTAGTCGGCGGCGTACTGCATCCAGAGCGGCCAGAACAGGATGACCGTCGCTGCCACGCCGACCACAAGGATTGCTATCGCGCGCCACTGGCGCTCCCCCACCATCGGGATGATTGCGTAGGCCTTCATGGGCACGGCCAGTGCCTGCAGCCATTTGGAACCGCTCAGCAGCAGGGCCAGGCAGACGATGTGGGGATTGGCCACGAATATGCCCTGAGCCAGTGGTGGGAAGAGGATCCACCACACGGGCAGGTGCAAGAGGCGGAGAGTGTAGAGCGCGGCTGCCACCGTCGCCCCGAGCCAGGCGATGACGAAAACCGGCTCGGGGATCCAGGCGAACGGCACGAATGCCAGGACGGTCGGCGGCGGGCCGGTGAAGAGAAAGTGGACCCACGTACCGGAGAGCGGAAAGGCGTTCTGGGTGACGTAGGCAGTCCAGGGATCTCCGCCGGCAAGCCATACCTGAGCAGCGCGGTAGTACAGGCGCCCATCGGTGCCGACCACATCGAGGTGGTACGGCCATTGCCCGAAGTTGTCGCCTATTACCTGCCAGGTCCAGTAAGCGAACCAGGCGAACAGCACCGCGGAGCCGAGCCGTGGCACCCATCGCGATCGCCGAATACGCGTAGCTGCGCCACCGAGCCGCGCTATCAACCGCTCCTCCCAAGGCTTGGCCGCATCACGCTTGTGACTATATCGAAGCGGCGCCGGCTGGGCTCGATGAGTGCGGGCGTTACGCGAAGTTGTAGGCCACCACGACCGTCACGACCAGCTGAGCCGACGCGGGGGTTGTCGTCTTCGTATTGCTGCAGTCCGCCGGCAAAGGCACCGGCGCGATTGCGGGAGCGCCCGAACTGCCGGCAGACCCACTCTCCAGCGCGCCGGGCACGGGAGGAACGATGCAATCGGGCACGGCATATGCGTAGCTATCGGCCGTCGTAACCGTGACCGAATAGATGCTCTTGAGCGAAACGCCCATCGACGTCGCCACTGCCTGTGCCTGAGCCCGGGCGTCGGCCAGCGCGGCTGCGGTCGCCGTTGGAAGTGCGCTTGCCCTGTCGGAGCCGTCCGCCTTCATCGCAGCCGTGCCGCTTCCGCCGGCCAGGATCGTGCCCTGCGGAGCCGCGCCGAGCGATCCGGGGTAGATCGGCCCGGGGTACGCGACGGCAGTCCCACTGCCCGTTCCAGTAGCCGTGCCGGAGCCCGCGTAGGTGACAGTGGAGCCGGTATTGGCTTGGACCTGCGGTATTCGGGCAACAGTATTGGAGTCGGCTTTGTCGACTGGGGTCGTTGGCGTCGGAACTGAATGGGTGGGGCCCGACGCCGCTACCATGCCGGCCGTCCAACCGACGGCGAGCGAGGCCATCGAAACGACGAGCAAGCCGGCCAGGAGCTTTCGAGTCGGAAGGGCCAGATTCGGGAGGTTCATGGTCGGGCTCCTAGCAATGGGGACTGGAGTTCTTGGTCGAACGAACGATGGACGTCCCGACGAGGCCGGCAGTTCCCAAATAGGCGCCCAATTCGCGCCAATAAAGCCACAAATGTGCAGTCCTGCCGAGATTTGGGCCTCCGCCGCCGGTAGAATTCGCGACGAGCGGAGCCTCGGCAGACCTGCAGAATCGGGTGGGTGGACGTCGTTGCAGGGCGGCGCAGAGGACACGGACCCGTTCGGATCGGGTTGGCGGTGGAGGATCGTCACCCCCCGGATTGATGCAGACGGCGCATCGTCGGTCAACCGGCCAGAACCGACTCCCGGTATAGGAGTGGTTACGTACATGGCAGCGCCAGTTGCCCCGCCCCCCGCTAGAGTGATGACTGGGATGTTGACGAGAGGCGACTACACGGACATGAAGCCGGTCCGCTGCTCCGTGTGCAAGCACCCGGTCTCGTTTCAACCCGGACGTGGCCATCGGCGCGCGGCCCTCATCGAAGACGGCCTGACGCTTTGCGACGTGTGCGCTCCCTCCGGCAACCATCAGCCGGTTCGTTTCGAGGGCTAGAACTCCTGCGGGCACCAGGGCAAGAGGCCCGTCTGGAAGAGGCGGTCCGCCAGGGCGAGGCTTCCCGCGCGCAACTCCACGACCCGCCCGGCAAGTCCTAGCGCGGTGGCACCGACTCCACCGAGGAACATCGCCCCCAGGTCGGCGGC